>NZ_JANSJB010000030.1:21710-25254 GCF_047462355.1 Synechococcus sp. H55.9
GAGGTCTATCTCAGAGATGTAGCCAGCGTGCGGGATGAGTTTGCCGAGCGCACCTCCCTAACCCGCATCCACTTCCGCAGCGACGAGCCCATCACAGAGCCCTATCCGGATCCGCGCCGCCGCTCGACGGGAGAGTGGATCACCCAGCCGGCGGTCACCATCGGCATTGCCAAGAAGCCGGGAACCAACGCGGTCACCGTAGCCAAGGCCATTTTTCGGCGGCTGGAAGAGTTGCGGCCGCAGTTGCCTCCCGGGATCCAGGTTGCCGTCACCCGCAACGACGGGCGGACGGCCTCAAAAGCGGTTGGGAACCTCTACAACAGCCTCTTCCAGGCCATCGGCATTGTGGTGGGCCTGTTGTTGATCTTCCTGGGCTGGCGGGAGGCGGCCATTGTGGCTTTTGTAATCCCGTTAACTTTGGCCGGCACGCTGGGCGTGGGCTGGGTTGCCGGCCAAACGATTAACCGCATCACCCTCTTTGCCCTGATCCTGGCCCTGGGCACCTTGGTGGACGACGCCATCGCCGTTACGGAGAATATCCACCGTCGCTTTGAGCTGCGCCCCGGCATGAACTTTCGCGAGAAGGTGGAGGAGGCGATTGCCGCGGTGGAGGAATTGGGTGTGCCGGTTATTCTCTCCACCATCACGGTCATTTTGGCCTTCCTGCCCATGCGCTTTGTCACGGGGATGATGGGGCCCTACATGGGGCCGATCCCTTTTAATGTGCCGGTGGCGATGATCATCAGCACAACGCTGGCCCTGACGGTTACCCCCTTTCTGGCGGCCCGCTGGATTCGCCTCAAGTCCTCCACCGAGGCCTCTCCACCCCAGCTCGCTCTGGAAGAAACGCGCCTGTATCGGCTCTACCGCCGCGTGATGCAGCCGCTGCTGGAGTCGGCCTTCCGGCGGCGTCTGCTGATCGGGGTGGTCACCGGCCTGTTCTTGGCCAGCTTTCTCCTACCCCTGACCCAGGTGGTAAAGTTTCGCATGCTGCCCAAGGCGGACAAGGACACCTTCCTAGTGCAGTTGGATATGCCGCGGGGGACGGAGCTGGCCGCTACCGACGCTGTAGCCCGCGAGCTGGAGGAGGTGCTCAAGCAGGATGCCGAGGTGTTTAGCTTTGAAACCTACGTGGGTACAGGAGCGCCGGTGGACTTCAACGGCCTGCTGCGGGGATCCTACCGCCGCGAGGGCGAGGATGTGGCCGACATCCGCGTCCACCTCAGCCAGCCGGAAGCCCGTCGGATCGACTCGGAAGGGATCGTGCTGCGCCTACGGCCTGCTATGCAAGCGGTGGCGGAGCGGCACAACGCCATCGTCAAGCTGGTGGAAGATCCACCTGGGCCGCCCGTGCGGTCTACCCTGCTGGCAGAAATCTATGGCCCCGACTACGCCCAACTGCGGCAGTTGGCCAAGCAGGTGCGCCAGGTGTTTGGCGAGACGGAGGGCGTGGTGGACATCGACGACTCGGTGAAAAACCCCATTCCCCAGTTGACCCTGAAGGTGGATCCGGAGCGGGCCAACCGCGTCGGCCTGACCACGGCGGAGGTCTCCCAGACCTTGAGCTTGGCCCTGCGGGGATCCACCGTCAGCATCCTGCAACTGCCCGGGGAGCTGACACCCGTGGGGATCCATGTCCGCCTCGAGCCGTCGGCCCGGCAAAGCCTGGAGGATCTCAACCGCATTCAACTGCCGACGCCGACGGGATCCCTGGTTCCCCTGTCGGAGCTGGTGGAGTGGGTGCCCACAGTGGCCGACGAGCCCATCTTCCATAAAGACCAGCGGCCCGTGGCCTACGTAATGGGCGAGATGGCCCGCCGCTCCTCGGTCTATGCAGTCTTGGATCAAATAGCCTATTTCTGGCGGCATCCCCTGCCCAAGGGCTTTTGGATCCAGTGGGATGGGGAATGGAAGCTGACCCTAGACGTGTTCCGGGATCTGGGCCTCGCGATGCTGGTGGCCATTTTGTTGATCTATCTCATCCTGGTGGGCCAGTTCCGCAGCTTCAAGGTTCCGCTGATCATCCTGGGCAGCATTCCCCTAGCCCTCATCGGCATCCTGGTGGGCTTTAGCCTCAACGGAGTGTACTTCAGCGCCACGGCCATGATTGGGGTGATCGCCTTGGCGGGGATCGTGGTGCGCAACGCCATCGTCTTGCTGGAGTTTATCGCCGATCAGCGGGCCCAGGGGGTCAGCCTGGAAAAAGCCATTGTGGCAGCCGGGGCCGTTCGCTTTCGTCCGATTTTGCTGACCAGCATCACCACCATGCTGGGCACGGTACCCATCTTGTCCGACCCGGTGTGGTCAGGCTTGGCCTGGACGCTGTTGACGGGGATGTTGACCTCTTCCGCCTTGACCTTGGTGGTCATTCCCATCTGGTTCTACGGGGAGCAAATCCGCCTTGCCAAAGCCAAGCCGGCTCTGGAGCACCAGCCATCCCACCCGTAGAGAAACTTTTTGACATCCACCCTTCGAGAAGGAGACAAGACGATGTGGACATACCTGAGAAGATGGCTCTTGCTGGCGGTGGCCTTAGGCAGCTTGGGCTGGGGCGCTGCCGCAGCCTTGGCCCAGCCGGATCCCGCCCAACTGGCCAAAGCGGTGGAGTCCGTAGAATACCTGGATCAACTGCGGCACGGCCTGGCGGCCAGCTTGGCCGGATCCCCACCTGCGGGGGTGGATGCCGAGACCTTCAAACAGGTTTGTCGCCCTGTGGCGGTGCAGGCGCAGGCCCTGGCCCAAGAAAATGGCTGGCAAGTTAAGCAAATTGCCCAAAAGTACCGTAACCCGGAGCACGCCCCCGACAATCTACACGCCACGATGGCCCTGGCCCGTTTCCAGCGGGATCCGGAGCTCATTGGCTTTTGGGAGCGGGAAGTGCTGGCTGGCCAGAGGGGCATTCGCTACTACCGCCGCATCAACGTCGAGGCTAGCTGCCTGGCCTGTCATGGGCCCAAGGACTCGCGACCGGCCTTCATTGTCAGCAAGTACCCCCAAGACCGGGCCTACGACTTCAAGGTGGGAGACCTGCGGGGCATGTACGCCGTGTTCATTCCCGAAGAGGAGGAATCTCCTCAATAGCCCCTTGTCCCAGGGAGAGGAAGGGGACTCTGTATTATCTTTTTATCGACATATAGTTATATAGTTTGTCAAAATAATAATAGGAGAGGGTTACCAAGGAGTTGATTTCTATGGACGCTGCCCTGGTTCCGTTTGAAGAGCCGCCGCTGTCGCGGCGCCGTTTTCTCAACTTCCTGACCGGCTCGGCGCTGGCGGCGGTGGCGGGTTCGGTGCTCTACCCGCTGGGCCGCTATCTCATCCCGCCGGCGGAGGGATCCGCCCATGGATCGGCCCTGGCCAAAGACAAGCTGGGGAACCCGATCCCGGCGGAGCAGATCTTGGCAGAGCCGCCTGGGACGCGGGCGCTGGTGGCGGGTCTGGCGGGGGAGCCCACCTACCTCACCGTTAGGGAGGGGGGGAAGCTGGACGAGCAAGGGCTGGTGAACAACTGTACCCACCTGGGCTGCACCTTCCCGTGGAACCC
>NZ_JANSJB010000031.1:0-2794 GCF_047462355.1 Synechococcus sp. H55.9
ACCTGCAGGTCATCGGTAGCGTCCAAAACCACCCAGCCTTGCCCCACCGTCCGTTTCCACAACTCAAAGTGCAAGTGCGGCCCCGTCGCCCCCACGTAGCCGATTACTGGAGCTTTTGGCCTGGGTTGGATGGTCCAAGACTGCTGGGATCCCCGACCGGCCCGCCCGCGCGGTCAGAATCCCGCTCTAGGTCGCGGAAGAGGGGCGTGCTCAAGTAGCGCTCGCCAAAACTGGGCTGGATCATCACAATTAGCTTGCCGGCGTTTTCCGGTCGCCGCCCCACCTGGATGGCTCCCGCCAAGGCAGCTCCGGTGGAAATGCCGGAGAGGATCCCCTCTTCCCTGGCCAGGCGGCGGCTGTAGATCATGCTTTCCTCATCTTCCACTGCAATTACCTCATCCAGCAGGTCGCGCCGCAGCACATCGGGCACAAATCCTGCTCCGATCCCTTCAATGCGGTGAAAGCCAGGCCGCCCGCCGCTGAGGACAGCACTGGCCTTGGGCTCAACGGCCACCAGTCGAATGGCCGGTTTTTTCCCCTTCAGAAACTCGCCCGCCCCCGTGATGGTGCCGCCGGTGCCTACCCCTGCCACCAGGATATCCACCTGGCCATCGGTATCCTCCCAAATTTCCGGGCCGGTGGTTTGGTTATGAATCTGGGGGTTGGCGGGATTGGCGAATTGGCCCAGCATGTAAGCGTTGGGGGTGCGGCGCACGATCTCTTCGGCCTTCCAGATGGCCTCCCCCATGCCGCCGGCGCTGCTGGCCAAATGCACCTCTGCCCCGTAGGCTTTCAACAGCAGTCGCCGCTCCAGGCTCATGCTCTCAGGCATAACGATGATCAGCCGGTAACCCTTGGCAGCAGCAGCCATGGCCAGGCCAATGCCGGTATTGCCAGAGGTGGGCTCCACCAAGATGGTCTTGCCGGGGGTGATCAAGCCAGCTCGTTCGGCAGCCTCGATCATGCTCACGGCGATGCGATCTTTCACCGAGGCGGCAGGGTTAAAACTCTCCAATTTCACTACAATCTCAGCCAGACACCCTTCGGATTGAGGGATCCGATTCAGCCGCACCAGGGGGGTACGACCGATGAGCTGGGTGATGTTGGCGGCGATTTTCATGGCTAACAAAAAGAGAGAAACCAATTGCGAATAGGCCTTCAGTCCAAAGCAGCCGAGGGCCTTGTGCGATGCTAACCCTTGCATGAGCTCCTTGGTGCTCCCTCTCAGGATCTCACTGCCCTTGGCCCAGGGGATCCCGGCGTTTTCCAAAGTGGGATGGCAACAAAACCCGCCCAGAAAATGATCTAGAGTGAGATCACACCGGAAGGACGAGTCCCCTATGCACCTGAGTGACATCACTCATCCCAACCAGCTTCGAGCCCTGAACCTCAGCCAGTTGCGCAGCCTAGCCCGCCAGATTCGCGAAAAGCACTTGCAAACGGCTGCCAACTCCCCAGTCGGCTGTCACCTGGGACCAGGGTTGGGCGTGGTGGAGCTGACCCTGGCCCTTTACAAAACCCTGGACCTGGATCGCGACAAGGTGATTTGGGATGTGGGCCACCAAGCCTATGCCCACAAAATGCTCACCGGCAGGTATCACAACTTTCACACGCTGCGCCAGAAAGGGGGGATTTCCGGCTACCTGAAGCGCAGCGAGAGCCGCTTCGACCACTTTGGGGCCGGGCACGCCTCCACCAGCATCTCGGCGGCCTTGGGCATGGCCATCGCTCGGGATCGGCGGGGGGACAACTTCAAGGTGGTGGCCATCATTGGGGATGGTGCTCTGACTGGGGGCATGGCCTATGAGGCGATCAACCACGCCGGGCACCTGCCCAAGACCAACCTGATGGTGATCCTCAACGACAACGGCATGTCGATTTCTCCCAACGTGGGGGCGATCCCTCGCTATTTAAACCGCCTGCGCCTCAGCCCACCGGTGCAGTTTTTGGCCGACAGCCTAGAGGAGCAACTGAAAAATCTGCCCCTGCTGGGATCCAGCCTCAGCCCGGAAATCGACCGCCTCAAGGAGACGGTGAAGCTGGTTACTGCCGTGCAAAACAACAAGGCGGGCATCATCTTTGAGGAGCTGGGCTTTACCTACGTGGGGCCGGTGGACGGGCACAACTTGGCAGAATTGTTGGATGCCTTTGAGTTGGCCCACGGCATCTCTGGGCCGGTGCTGGTGCATGTGGCCACAGTCAAGGGCAAGGGCTACCCGCCAGCGGAAGCGGAGCAGGTGGGGTATCACGCCCAATCCCGCTTTGACCTGGCCACCGGCAAGCCCTACCCACCCAGCAAGCCCAAGCCCCCCAGCTACAGCAAGGTCTTTGGCCACGCCCTTTGCAAGCTGGCGGAGCGGGATCCTCGCATTATCGGCATTACGGCGGCCATGGACACTGGCACCGGCCTAGACAAACTCAAGGAAAAGCTGCCGGATCAGTTTATAGATGTGGGGATCGCCGAGCAGCACGCCGTCACGTTGGCTGCCGGCATGGCCTGCGAGGGGATGCGCCCGGTGGTGGCCATTTACTCCACCTTCCTGCAGCGGGCCTACGACCAGATCATCCACGATGTCTGCATCCAAAAGTTGCCGGTCTTCTTCTGTTTGGATCGGGCAGGGGTGGTGGGAGCCGATGGCCCAACCCACCAGGGCATGTACGACATTGCCTATCTGCGCTGCATTCCCGAGATGGTGCTGATGGCCCCCAAAGACGAGGCGGAGCTGCAGCGCATGGTGGTGACCGGGATCCAGTACACCCAAGGCCCCATTGCCATGCGCTACCCGCGTGGCTC
>NZ_JANSJB010000031.1:2894-3973 GCF_047462355.1 Synechococcus sp. H55.9
GCGGAGCTGCAGCGCATGGTGGTGACCGGGATCCAGTACACCCAAGGCCCCATTGCCATGCGCTACCCGCGTGGCTCCGGCGTGGGGGTGCCCCTGGCAGAGGAAGGGTGGGAGCCCATTCCCATCGGCAAAGCAGAGGTGCTGCGCAGCGGCGGCGAGGTGCTGATCCTGGCCTATGGATCGATGGTGCATCCCAGTTTGCAGGCGGCGGAGATTTTGAAGGAACACGGCATTGCCACCACTGTGGTCAACGCCCGCTTCGCCAAGCCTCTGGACACCGAGCTGATCCTGCCCCTGGCCCAACAGAGCCGCCTGGTGGTGACAGTAGAAGAGGGCTGCCTCATGGGCGGGTTTGGCTCGGCAGTGGGGGAAGCCCTTCTGGATGCCGATATCCGGGTGCCTTTGTTGCGCCTGGGGGTGCCGGATGTGTGGGTGGAACATGCCACTCCTGAGGAGTCCTTGGCGGATCTGGGCTTGAACAGCGTCGGCATTGCCGAGCGGATCCGGGCCAAGGTTGAGAGGCTGCAGGAACGGATGGGCGCGGGATCCCCGGCCCAAGCTGCCTTGGGCGGCCCCTGAGCCTACTCTTCTGAGAGCCCCATCTGCCGGTTGAACTGCTCGACGGCAGCTTGCTGCAGAGCCTCGGCAACGGGGCGGCTGCGCAGGAGAACTTGCACATCCCGCAGCAGCTTCTCCCGCCACAGGTTCTCCCGCAGCACTTCTAGCCGGGCATAGCTGGGATCCAGGCGCATGGCCTTTGCCCCCAGCTCCTCGGCTCGTCCGGTTTCTCCCCGAATGTAGAGAGCGGTCGCCAAGGCCAAGTAGGGCTCTGCCACAGAGTCGTTCATCTCTATCGTGCGTTCCCAGCGCTCGATAGCAGCGTCGAGATCTCCCTGCTCGTAGTCCACCAAGCCGATGTTGTTCATGGCCGGCCAATAGGCGGGATCCAACTCCAGGGTCTTCTCATATTCCCGCCGGGCGGGATCCCACTGATCCAGCATTAGATAAGCATTGCCCAGTTGGAAGCGGGCGTTGGGGTTATCCGGTTGCAGGGCCACAGCCCGTTCCAAAGCCTCGGC
>NZ_JANSJB010000031.1:4073-5469 GCF_047462355.1 Synechococcus sp. H55.9
GCAAAGTAGCTGCCCTGCCGCAAGTAAGCCGCTCCCAGCGAGTAGAGAATATCGGCGTCGTCGGTAGCCAGGGCGCGGGCCTTCTGCAGCGCTTGCACCGCCTGGGCGTAGTCTCCCCGCTCCAGGTGGACGTTGCCCAAAACATAGAGCAGCTCGGAGGAGTTGGGCACCATGGCCACCGCCAGTTGCAAGCGGCGCAGCGCCTCTTCTGTCTGGCCAAACTGGGCCAGCCGCAGCGAGTCAGTGGCCAGTTGCAGGGCCTGGGCCCGCATCAACTCCCCACTGGGCAGGGGAAGGTGCAGCAATACTTGGGCTCGAGCGGGATCCCCTCTCCCTACCCCCAACACCATGGCAAGGCCCAGCGGCAAGGTTAGCAAAAACCGGACAGGTAGCCGGAATACCAGTGGCGGCATGACACCCACGCAAAAACAGGTCATGCCCATGTTAGCTGCAGCAACCGGGGATCCTTCCTGCCAGGGCTGGTTCCAACCAGATGCATGTTTGCGCCGGCGGCGCGGAGCACCATCTCTAACTCCCCTCTCCCTTTGGGAGAGGGGCCGGGGGTGAGGGCCGTCCCTTTGGGAGAGGGGCCGGGGGTGAGGGCAGCGATTCAAACAAACTAGAGACGTCGCCACCGCCGCCCCGACTGGGCCAGCAAGTCTTCAGCGGCCTTGGGCCCCCAGGTGCCGGCCTCGTAGGTGAGCAGGGGCGGCGCGGCACTGCCGCCATTGCCTTCGGGCTGGGCTTCCCAGGCCGATAACACCGGCGTCACCACCCGCCAGGCGGCTTCCACCTCGTCGGCGCGGGTAAATAGGGTGGGATCCCCCAGCAGGCAGTCCAACAGCAGGCGCTCGTAGGCATCCGGGGTGCTCGACCCAAAGGCAGTTCCATAGCGAAAATCCATTTCCACCGAGCGGGTGCGGATCTCCGGCCCCGGCATCTTGGCCTCAAAGCGCAGGGAGATGCCCTCGTTGGGCTGGATGCGCAGCACCAGGATGTTGGGGCTCACCTCCCGGGCTGCCGAAGGAAAAAGAGAGAGCGGCACCTGCTTAAAGTAGATGGCCACCTCGGAGACCTTCTTGGCCAAGCGTTTGCCGGTGCGCAGGTAAAAGGGCACTCCCTGCCACCGCCAAGTGTCGCATTCCAATTTCAGGGCCACGTAAGTGGGGGTTTGCGAGTTGGGGTTGACATTGGGCTCTTGGCGATAGCCTGGCACCGGCTTGCCGGCAATCCAGCCGGGGCCGTACTGGGCTCGCACCGCTGCCGCGGCCACATTGCGCAGATCCGCCAGGCGGGTAGCCTGCAACACCTTGGTCTTTTCGTTGCGTACCCCGTCGCTGCGCAAGGAGACGGGCGGCTCCATAGCGGTGAGGCAATAGATCTGCATCAGGTGGTT
>NZ_JANSJB010000031.1:5569-9483 GCF_047462355.1 Synechococcus sp. H55.9
TCAGCGAAGGCAGCGCAACACTTCTTCCACATTCTCGCGGCTGCCGATAATCAAAGGCACCCGTTGGTGCAGGGATTGGGGCACGATGTCCAGGATAGCCTCGCTGCCGGTGGTGGCTACGCCCCCCGCCTGCTCAACTAAAAACGCCAGCGGGTTGGCCTCGTACATCAGCCGCAGCTTGCCCTCTGGTTTTTTCTGGGTGCCCGGATAGAGATACACCCCGCCCTGGAGAAGGATGCGGTGAAAATCCGCCACCAGAGCGCCGCTGTAGCGGGAGGTGTAGCCATCGTGGCGGTGGACGTAGCGGACATAGTTCTGGATCCCTTCGCTCCACTGGCAGAAGTAGCCCTCGTTAAGGCTGTAGACGGAGCCGCGTTCGGGAATGCGAATATCGCTCTTGGAGAGGATGAACTCGCCCAAGCTGGGATCCAGGGTAAAACTGTGTACCCCCTTGCCGACGGAATAGACCAGTTGGGTGCTGGGGCCGTAGAGGATGTAGCCGGCAGCCAGTTGGCGGCGGCCCGGCTGCAGGAGATCTTGGTTGTCTGCTTCCGGACGATCCTCAAGGGGGTGCAGAACGGAGAAGATAGAGCCGACGCTGAGGTTGGCGTCAATGTTGGAAGATCCATCCAAGGGATCGATCACCAGGGCCAAGCGGCTGAGGGAGCAGTTTTCCGGCAGGCGGGCCGGCGTTTTCATCTCTTCCGACACCAGCCGACACACCAGGCCCGTCTGCTCCAAGGCGCGGATGAAGGCCCGGTTGGCATAGTCGTCCATCTGTTGCTGTTCTTCCCCTTGGACATTGACGCTGCCGGTCACCCCCAGCGTCCCCTCGATCAGCCCTGCCTGGCTGAGGCGGCGGGCGATCATCTTGCCGGCCAGGGCGATGCGGTTCATCAGGGCGCTGAAGTCCTGGGCCTCGGCAGTAAAGCTGCCAAACTGCTGCAAGACATGGCGGGAGAGGGTGAGCACATCCCGCGCCATCTCCCGTTCGGCGCTGCTGGGCACGGCGGCTGGGGAGGGAGGAGAGCTGAGAATCATATGCGGCTTCACTGACACCTAAGAGGAAACGCCGGAACAAGAGATCCCTAGCTTCTGTATCTCGAACCGGCGGGCAAGGACTGCGTCCCACTGACGCGATTGGAATTTGGGATCCCCTTTACTAGGTAGGCTGGCCGATTCTCGGCGCAGGTGCCGAGAACTTACAGAGTTGCTTCAGATTTGGTCGGATCCCTCTTGCCAGGAGGGTTACGGTTGCCTTTGGGAAAAGCGGTAGGATGAGTTCTACCCATTCTTTTCCCTGCTCACTTTTCTCGGTTTCTTCTTGCCAATGATGGCCAACTCTCCTTTTCCGCTGCGCAGCCAAGTGGTCACCCAGGGGGTGCAGCGCTCCCCCAACCGCGCCATGCTTAGAGCAGTGGGCTTTCGCGATGAGGACTTCGGCAAGCCCATCGTCGGCATCGCCAACGCCCACAGCACCATTACCCCCTGCAACATCGGCATCCAAGCCCTGGCCGAGCGAGCCGAAGCCGCCCTGCGGGAGGCCGGCTGCATGCCTCAGATCTTCGGCACCATTACCATCAGCGACGGCATTTCCATGGGCACCGAGGGCATGAAGTACTCCCTCGTGTCGCGGGAGGTGATTGCCGATTCCATCGAGACGGTGGTCAACGGCCAGAGTATGGATGGTCTCTTGGCCATCGGTGGCTGCGACAAAAACATGCCGGGGGCGATGATTGCCATGGCCCGCCTCAACGTGCCTTCCATCTTTGTCTATGGTGGCACCATCAAGCCGGGGCATTACAATGGCCGTGACCTCACCATTGTCAGCGCCTTTGAAGCGGTAGGGGAGTACAGCGCCGGTCGCATCTCCGAGGAAGAGCTGCTGGCGGTGGAGCGCCACGCCTGCCCCGGTGCCGGATCCTGTGGCGGCATGTACACCGCCAACACCATGTCCAGCGCCTTTGAGGCCATGGGCATGAGCCTGCCCTATTCCTCTACCATGGCGGCAGAGGACGAAGAAAAAGCCGAAAGCGCTGCCCAATCGGCCAAGGTCTTGGCCGAGGCCATCAAGGCCAACATTCGGCCCCGTGACATCATCACTCGCCAGAGCATTGAGAACGCCATCTCCGTCATCATGGCCGTAGGGGGATCCACCAACGCCGTGCTCCACTTTCTGGCCATTGCCCACGCCGCGGAGGTGCCCCTGACGCTGGATGACTTTGAGACCATCCGCGCCCGCGTGCCTGTTCTCTGTGACCTCAAGCCTTCGGGCCGCTTTGTTGCCACCGATCTGCACCGGGCCGGCGGGATCCCGCAAGTAATGAAGATCCTGCTCAACCACGGCTTGCTGCACGGGGACTGCCTCACCATCTCCGGCCAGACAATTGCCGAAGTCCTGCGGGACGTGCCAGACGAGCCCAGCGCTGACCAAGAGGTGATTCGCCCCTGGCACAGCCCCCTCTACCCCCAAGGGCACCTGGCCATTCTCAAAGGCAACCTGGCCACAGAAGGGTCGGTGGCCAAGATCAGCGGCGTCAAGACTCCCAAGATCACGGGGCCGGCACGGGTCTTTGACTCCGAAGAGTCTTGTTTGCAGGCCATCCTCTCCGGCCAGATTCGGGCGGGAGACGTGGTGGTGATCCGCTACGAGGGCCCCAAGGGTGGCCCCGGCATGCGGGAGATGCTCTCGCCCACGTCCGCCATCATCGGCGCTGGCTTGGGAGATAGCGTGGGCCTGATCACCGATGGCCGCTTCTCCGGCGGCACCTACGGCATGGTGGTGGGCCATGTGGCTCCCGAAGCCTATGTGGGGGGCACGATTGCCCTGGTGGAAGAAGGAGATCTGATCACCATCGATGCGCCGGCTCGCCTGTTGCACCTGCATGTCAGCGAAGAGGAGCTGGCCCGCCGCCGCGCCCGCTGGTCTCCGCCTGAGCCCCGCTACAAACGGGGCACCCTGGCCAAGTACGCCAAGCTGGTCTCCAGCAGCAGCCTGGGGGCGGTGACCGATTTGAACTTGTGGGATTAGATCCCTCACCCCCAACCCCTCTCCCAGTGGGAGCCAGCCCTCACCCCCAACCCCTCTCCCAGTGGGAGAGGGGAGTTAGAGAACGTCTCGTATCTCGACCGGGTGACGTGCCACCTTCCACCGCCAGCGACCGAACGCGCCATGGGCATTGACGGCTTGCGTCCACTCGTCCAGATAGCGCTGCTTCACCCGTTCTAGTTCGGTGTTCTCCTGCCGCACCGCCTCGCAGACATGTTGCACAACTCGTAACATGCTGAGGGTGATGATCAGGCGGCAGCGCAGTTCATCCTGATAAAAAAGAGGTGGGGAGATCAAGATGTGGTCAGAGCGAATAAACTACCCCACCGCATAGGCGGGTGGGGTTTTAGCGCTACGCGCCGCTGATGCGAGTGGAGATGCAGTGGTTTACCCAAACTTGAAAGCGTCTCTCCCTGCCAGACAGCCGTTGCAACAGCTCCCGGCATCGACGCCGAGAACTGCGTGTGCCCTGACTGGCCTTGCGTTGCAGAACCGCTCTCAAGCGGGAGTAGTGGTCTCTTACCTGGTTCAACTGCTGTCCATTCCAGTTGTCCCCCTCTGTTCGCGCCAGCGGGCCGTAGGCCCTGGTCGCATTCAACTTTGTGGCTTGCGACGCAGATACCTTGAGCTTGCAAGAGATAGTCAGAACTTGGGTCATACTAAGTATATTGGGCGCTATCCTTTCCCACCCGAGTGGGGTATCCCGCGCATTCAGATGAAACTCGAAAAAGCTGCGGCTGTTATTTTACGGTCATTTCAAATAGCAATGAGACGGTTCGTCACATTGTTGTTGCTACGTAACGCTGTTGCGAACGCGCTGCTCTAACTTCCCTCTCCCAGAGGGAGAGGGGTTAGGGGTGAGGGC
>NZ_JANSJB010000031.1:9583-15322 GCF_047462355.1 Synechococcus sp. H55.9
GGGGTGAGGGCATTTCAAGCTTAAGACATGCACTGGGACAAAAACTCCCCAATCCGACCTATTGCTTCCTCCAGCCGGGATCCCTCCGCCACCAGGGCAAAGCGGACATAGCCTTCGCCACTGGGGCCAAAGCCAGAGCCCGGCGACAGGGCAACGCCGGTAGCCCTCACCAAGTCCAGACAAAACTGGGCTGAGGAACCACGGTAGGACTCCGGCAAAGGCGCCCACAGGTACATGGTGGCCTCCGGCAGGGGCACGGGCCAGCCGATGCGGTGCAAGGCTGCCACCGCGATATCCCGCCGCTGGCGGTACACCTGCCGCCAGTGATCCAAGAAGCTATCGGGAGCCGCCAAGGCCGCCGCTGCCCCCCGCAGAATGCCCTGGTAGGGGTGGAAGTCGATGGTGGACTTCACCAGGCGCAAAGCTCGGATCAGCTCGCGGCTGCCGATGGCATAGGCCACCCGGAACCCCCCCATGTGATAGGACTTAGAGAGGGAAAAGAACTCGATGGTGCGGGTCTTGTCTGGATCCGCCAGCAGCGCCGAGGGAGCCACCTGGCCGTCGAAACGCCAGTCCACATAGGGAAAGTCATGGGCCAGGAAGATATCGTGCTGCCGACAAAATTGCAGCGCTTCCTGCCAAAACTCTGGGGTGACGGTGGCGGTGGTGGGGTTGTGGGGATAGCTCAGCACCAACAGCCGCGCCCGACGACAGACCTCCACCGGGATCTCGTCCCACTGGGGCAGGAAGCGGTTTTTCGCCCGCAGGGGCAAATAGTAAGGGATCCCTCCCGCCAGATGGATCCCGCCCACGTGGGAGGGGTAGCCGGGGTCGGTGACCAAAGCAATATCCCCGGGATTGAGCAAGGCCAGCGGTAGAAGGGCCGTTCCCTGCTGGGATCCGATCAGCGGCAGCACCTCGGTTTCTGGGTCGATCCCCAGGCCGAACTTCCTCAGGTACCACTTGGCGCAGGCGGCGCGGAAATCGGCGGTGTCGTGAAACAGAGTGTAGCCGTAGGTGGCGGGATCCGACAAAGCGGATTGAATGGCTGCCAGCGCTTCCGGAGGCGGGGGCAGATCTGAGGAGCCCAAAGAAAGGTCGATGACATCCAAGCCCGACCGGCGCGCCTCCCACTTGGCCTGGTCTAGCTGGTCGAAGACATTAGAGTGCAGCAGCTCCAGTCGTTGGGCAAAGGCAGTGGGCATGGGGCAGATCCAGGGTGGCTAGGGCGTCATCCAAACAGCGGGATCTCTTTAGGGATTGTTGGGATTGTTGCCGGCAGTGGAGGAGCTGGGGGCAGAGGGCCGTGTGGCCGCCGCCGGGCCGCGGTCAAAGATCTCGATGTGCCACTGGCCGCGACCGTTGCTTTCAAAGGCGATAAAGCGGCCATCGCCGCTGATGGTGGGGTTGCGCACATCCCCCGGCACCCGGCTGCTGATGTTTTCGACGCGGCGGGTTTGCCGGTCGTAGAGAAAGATCTCCGACTTGCCCAGCGCATTGGAGACATAGACGATGTAGCGACCGTCGGCGCTGATGTCGGGCGAGGTGGCAGCCACATCGCTGGAATTGAGGCCAGGCAAGTCCACCAGCCGCTGTTCCACCGTGTCGTAGAGAAAAACATCCTGGCTGCCGCTGCGGGCAGAGGAAAACACCAGGTAGCGACCATCGCCACTGAAAGCAGGCTCCCCATCGGGGAAGATACTGTTGAGGCCGCTGCCGGCCAGGGTGGGGCGCGGCGTGCGCAAGCCTGCCGGGCTGCAGCCCAACAGCACCAGGCTCAATCCGGCCCAACACAATTTTTTTGCCCAGCAGGTCAGCCTGAACGGGATCCGGCCCTTGGTCAGCATTGCCTTGCCTCTCCGATTTTTTCCATCATACCCAGCCGGCAAACGGCTAGGGTTCTACCTTGACGCCCTTCCAGAAGGCCACGTAGCCGCGGATGTTGGCTGCAGCCGGCTTGGGATCGGGGTAGTACCAGGCGGCGTCTTTGTTCTCCTGGCCGTTGACCACGAGGGTGTAGTAGCTGGCTTGCCCCTTCCAAGGGCAGGTGGTGTGGGTGGGGCTGGGCTGAAAGTATTCCCGCCGCAAAGATTCCGGCGGAAAATAGATGTTGCCTTCCACGGTTTCGTAGCGGTCGGTCTCCGCCACCACCACCCCGTTCCAGATGGCCCTGGGCATGAAAAACCTCCTGTCGCGAACTCTCGGTTCTCAACGTTAGTTTTAACGTTATTTTTGAAGTTGCAGATCTCGGCAAGGCCAACTGCCTTTCTTTGAGATTAGCTTTTCTGCCTGTCGTTGATCGTTGTCGTTGAGGGTTGACACCCGCCCCTGCTGGGCTATTCTCCACTGCTATTGAGCGCTACGGCCATGGCTCGCCGCAACACCCTAGAAGATGACCTCAACTACCAGCAAGCCAAGCGCAGCCTGCGCCAGTGGGTGGCCCAACTGGATCTGCACCCCCAAGAGATCGCGGGCCTAGAAGGGGAGTTAGAGGATCTGCAAACGCTGCTGGACAAGCTGGAGACTGAGGTGATCCACATCGCCGCCTTTGGCCTGGTGGGGCGGGGCAAGTCCTCCCTGCTCAATGCCCTGTTGGGCGAGCCGGTGTTCGAGACGGGGCCAACCCACGGCGTCACCCGTACCCATCGAGCTGCCGTTTGGAACATCAGTTGGGAAACCCGCCCCAAGGCCCCAGCCGCCCCGGCCCGGGGATCCCAACTTCCCCCGCCAGCCATTCAATCGGTACAGGTTACCCACTGGCAGGGATCCCGTCTGGAGCTGATCGACACCCCTGGCCTCGATGAGGTGGACGGCGAGGAGCGGGCGCGGCTGGCCCAAGAGGTGGCGCAGCGGTCGGATCTGATCCTGTTTGTCGTCTGTGGGGATCTGACACGGGTGGAGTTTGAGGCCCTGGCGGCCCTGCGGGAGGCGGGCAAGCCCATGCTGCTGGTCTTCAACAAGATCGACCAGTACCCAGAGGTGGATCGCCAGGCCATTTACGACAAGATCCGCAACGAACGGGTACGGCAGCTCCTTTCCCCCAACGAAATTGTCATGGTGGCGGCCTCCCCGCGCGTGCCTCGCCTAGTGCAAAGGCCGGACGGGAGCTTCGGCGCCCAACTGGAAGTGGGATCCCCGCAGGTGGACGAGCTGCGCCTGAAAATCCTGGAAGTCCTGCATCGGGAGGGGCGCTCACTGCTGGCCTTGAATGCCCTCCTGTTTGCCGATCGCGTCAACCAACAGGTGATCGAGCGCAAGCTGCAAAGCCGCGCCCAGCAGGCCCAAGATCTCATCGCCGCCGCTGCCCGCACCAAAGCGCTGGCGGTTGCCCTCAACCCCATTACCCTGCTGGATACTCTGGGAGGGCTGGCTCTGGATGTCACCCTGATCCTGCGCCTGTCCCGCCTGTATGGCTGGCCCATGAGCAGCGCGGGAGCCGCCCAACTGCTGCAGAAGATCGTCCTCAGCATGCTCAGCCTGGGGGCAGGAGAATGGGTGGCGCTGTTGGGCCTGGGATCCCTGAAAACCTTGCTGGGGGGATCCCTGCCCTTTGCTGGGGGACTCTCTCTGGGGGCCTACGGTTCGGTGGCCCTGACCCAGGCGGTGTTGGCCGGGTTTTCCTGCTACGCCATCGGGGAGGCGGCCCGTCGCTACCTGGCCCAGGGAGCCAGTTGGGGGCCGGAGGGGCCCAAAGCCGCCATAGCCCAGATTTTGGCCGATTTGGACGAAGCCTCGATCACCGCCCGCCTGCGGGAGGAAATCCGCCACAAAATTGGATTCGCTCTCTCCTGACCCTCTACAACCCTCTACAATCAGAAGGCCGAGCCAATCGTTCCCATGACCTACTGCCTTGGCATCCTCACCCGTTTTGGCTTGGTGATGGCAGCAGATTCCCGCACCAACGCCGGGGTGGACTATGTCTCCACCTATCAGAAGCTGTTCGATTTTTCCTTGCCCGAAGAACGGGTAATCTTAATTTGCACCTCCGGCAACCTGTCTATTACCCAGAGCGTTTTAACGGAAGTGCAGCGGGATCTGCGACAGCAGGAAAGTGCGAATCTTCACACGTTTCCCCATCTCTACGACGTGGCCCGCTACCTGGGATCCAAAATTCGTTACATCCAAGAGCAAGACCGACCCTGGTTGGAAAAAGACGGCATCGACGCCCAGTGCAGCCTGTTGCTGGGAGGACAAATCCGCGGCGAGGAGCCGGCCCTTTTTTTGATCTACAGCCAGGGCAATTGCATTCAAGCCACCCCAGAAACGCCTTTTTTGCAAGTGGGGGAAACCAAATACGGCAAGCCCATCCTGGATCGCACCCTCTCCTACGAAACCTCGCTGCAGGATGCGGCCAAATGCGCTCTCCTCTCCATCGACTCCACCATGAAGTCCAACATCTCCGTCGGCCCCCCCATCGACCTGGTGATGGTGCCGGCCAATCAGTTCAAAGTTACCCACCGCCTGCGCCTGCGCACCGGGGATCCCTACCTGGCCAAGATGCGCAAGCTCTGGGAGAGCGCCCTCAAACAAGCCTTCGACCAAATGCCCCCCATCGAGTGGGACTACTCAGATTCAGCCGATCGAGAAGAAGAGCTGATCGACTGAGCGGGGGAGATTGGTAGGATAGGGTAGCTTTGCCCAGCCCTTGTCATGTCAGCCCACACCTTTCAGGACTTGATCTTTCGCCTGCAGCAGTTTTGGGGGGAACAAGGCTGCCTCATCCTGCAACCCTACGACCTGGAAAAAGGCGCCGGCACCATGAGCCCCCACACGTTTTTGCGCGCCCTGGGGCCAGATCCCTGGCGGGTGGCCTATGTCGAACCTTGTCGCCGCCCCACCGATGGGCGCTACGGCCAAAACCCCAACCGCCTGCAGCATTATTTTCAATACCAAGTGCTGATCAAACCCTCCCCCGACAACATCCAAGATGTGTACCTAGATAGCCTACAAGCTCTGGGCATCAACCCGGCAGAGCACGACATTCGCTTTGTGGAAGATGATTGGGAATCTCCCACCTTGGGGGCTTGGGGTGTGGGCTGGGAAGTGTGGCTGGACGGCATGGAAGTTACCCAGTTCACCTACTTTCAACAGGTGGGCGGGCAGGATTGTCGCCCGGTTTCTGTAGAAATTACCTATGGGCTAGAGCGCCTGGCCATGTACCTGCAGGGGGTAGATTCGGTTTTCGATCTCTGCTGGAATGAGCACCCTTCCCTGGGCCGGATTACCTATGGACAAATCTATTTCCAAAACGAGGTGGAGCAGTCCTACTACAACTTCGAGTATTCCGACCCTGAAATGCTGCTGGAATTGTTCCGCCTCTACGAAGCCGAGGCTAAGCGCTTGATCGAAACCACACACCAGAAGCTGCAGAAACAACTGTTGCCGGATCGGTTGGCTGTGTCTCTGCTCCTGCCCGCCTACGACTATGTGCTCAAGTGCTCCCACACCTTTAACCTGCTCGATGCCCGCGGCGTCATTGCCGTAGCCGAGCGCACCCTCTACATTGGGCGCATCCGCAACCTGGCCCGACAATTGGCGGAGCTATATGTCAGCCAAGCGGATCGACCCGGCTCCAGCTATGCCCTAGGGCAGACGGAACCCACCCTGATCTCCAAAGGCGCCTGGGCTAATAGCTAGGGAAAAAGATCCCTGTTTTCGCTATGATGAGAGATTGGTATCAGCAGGCGCTGGCCTGCCATAGCCACCCCTTACCTTAGGATAATCGACACTCTCGTTTTC
>NZ_JANSJB010000031.1:15422-20139 GCF_047462355.1 Synechococcus sp. H55.9
TATATTCCCGGAAAAATCTTTATGTTTCGCCATCCCGTCACGCGGGTTTCCATCTTTATCGATGGGAACAATATGTTTTATGCCCAACAAAAAAATGGCTGGTTTTTCGACCCGCGCCGAGTCTTGGATTATTTTGTTAGGTCACAGCCCAATGTCGAGCTAGTCAACGCATTTTGGTACACCGGCATCAAGGATCCCAACGATCAAAGGGCTTTTCGAGATGCTCTGATCAGCTTGGGCTTCACCGTACGCACCAAGATCCTCAAAGAGTATCGAGACGAAGACTCCGGTCGATACTCCCAAAAAGCAAATCTGGATATTGAAATTGTGATCGATATGTTCAACACCGTTGGGCAATACGACAGGATCGTTTTGTTTAGCGGCGATGGCGATTTTGAGCGGGCCGTCGAGCTGTTGCGCTCCAAAAACACTCTGATTACGGTCGTCTCCACCGAAGGGATGATCGCTCGCGAGCTGCGCAACGCCACCGACCGCTACATCGACCTCAACGACATTCGCCCCTACATCGAGAAGCTAGACAAGTAAGGCCGAGATTTTGGGCCGATCCCTCTGCTGTCGAGCCGGCCCCACAGCTCCCTGGCGGAGTTGCCACAACTCATCTGAGTTCCTTCTGGTTTCTCCACCTTGAGGGGAAGTCTGCTGAGTAAGATTGCTGCCACGCGAGCGACCCATCCGTTACGCCGACCATAGTCGGCGTTGCCGGGAAAAGCTGTCCCAGCCACTTTAAGTTGCTCTGGCAACCGTCAGAAGGGTTGTTATAGTCATTATCAAATAGCAATGAAACACTTCTCCACCTCGTTATTACTACGCAATGCTGTCGCTCTAACTCCCCTCTCCCTCTGGGAGAGGGGCCGGGGGTGAGGGCCGGGAGAGGGGCCGGGGGTGAGGGCGGGTCGGCGGCAAAGTGTCTTCGTCTTGTTTGAAACGACTCTATCTTCCTCCTTGCCGGTTAACTTCTGGACAACCTTGGCCTGGGCAGAGGGCCAAAGAGGCTAGCATTGTAAAAAATCTTTGCCCTGACAGGTTCTTATGACCGACGTTCCCGTCTCCCGCATTCGCAACTTTTCCATCATCGCCCACATCGACCACGGCAAATCCACCCTGGCCGACCGGCTCTTGCAAGAAACCGGCACCGTTTCAGCTCGCGAGATGAAGCCGCAACTGTTGGACAACATGGAACTGGAGCGGGAACGGGGCATCACCATCAAGCTGCAGGCGGCCCGCATGAACTACCGCGCCCAAGACGGCCAGAACTATGTGCTCAACCTCATCGACACGCCGGGGCATGTGGACTTTACCTACGAAGTCTCCCGCTCCCTGGCAGCCTGCGAAGGGGCGCTGCTGGTGGTGGATGCCTCTCAAGGTGTGGAAGCGCAGACCCTGGCCAACGTCTATCTGGCCCTAGAGAACAACCTAGAGATCATCCCGGTGATCAACAAAATTGACCTGCCGGGGGCGGAGCCGGAGCGGGTGATCGCTGAGATCGAGCAGGTAATCGGCCTCGATTGCAGCGGAGCGATCTTGGCTTCTGCCAAAATGGGCATCGGCATCCAAGAGATCCTAGAGGCTATTGTGCAGCGGGTGCCCCCGCCACGGGATACGGTGGCGGATCCCTTGCGGGCTTTGATTTTCGATAGCTACTACGACTCCTACCGCGGTGTGATCGTCTATGTGCGCATCATGGATGGGGAGGTGAAGACGGGAGACAAGATTTGCTTCATGGCCTCTGGCCGAGAATACGAGATTACCGAGCTGGGGGTGATGCGCCCCCATCAAGAGCCGGTCGAGGCCCTGCATGCGGGCGAGGTGGGCTACGTGGCCGCTGCCATCAAGAGCGTGGAACACGCCCGTGTTGGGGATACCATTACGCTTGTCCATCGCAAGGCCTCTGAACCTCTGCCCGGCTACAAAGAAGCCAAGCCGATGGTGTTTTGTGGCCTCTTCCCCAGCAGCTCCGATCAATACGCCGAACTCAAAGAAGCTCTGGAAAAACTCAAGCTCAACGATGCTGCTCTCTACTTTGAGCCGGAAGTTTCCCCTGCCATGGGCTTTGGCTTCCGCTGTGGTTTTCTGGGCCTGCTGCACATGGAGGTGGTTCAGGAGCGCCTAGAACGGGAGTACAACCTCGATTTGGTGATTACAGCTCCGACGGTGGTGTACCAAGTTACCCTCAACAACGGCTCTGTGATTCGGGTAGACAATCCCAGCAAGCTGCCTTCCCCCAACGAGCGCACCAGCATTGAGGAGCCGATTGTGAGGGTAGAGGTGATTCTTCCTGAGGAATTTGTCGGTACCGTGATGGAGCTGTGCGAGACCAAACGCGGCACCTTTAAGGACATGAAATATCTGGCGCAGGGTCGAACTACGCTTGTATATGAGCTACCGCTGGCAGAAGTGGTCACCGACTTTTTCGATCAATTGAAATCGCGCACCCGTGGCTACGCCAGCATGGACTACCAAATGGTGGGTTATCGTGCGGATGATCTGGTGCGCTTGGACATTTTGATTAACGGCGAGGTGGTGGATTCTTTATCCACTATTGTGCATCGGGACAAAGCTTTTTATGTAGGCCGTTCCCTGGTTGCCAAGTTGCGGGAGCTGATCCCCCGCCATCAATTTGAAGTGCCCATTCAGGCGGCGATCGGCTCCAAAGTGATTGCTCGTGAAACCATACCGGCCCTGCGCAAAAATGTCTTGGCCAAGTGCTACGGAGGAGATGTGACCCGCAAACGCAAGCTTTTGGAAAAGCAAAAAGAGGGGAAAAAACGCATGAAGGCAGTGGGAACGGTGGATGTGCCCCAAGAAGCATTTATGGCGGTGCTGAAGTTGCAAAATGACTAGGGTGAGCGGCGCTCAACTGCAGCGGGAGGAGGTGTTGGCCTGGCTACAGCGTCAGGTGCCGCCCCCTCGCCTTCGCCATATCTTGGGGGTAGAGGCAATGGCCCGGCAACTGGCGGCCCACTATGGGCTGGACGAGCAAAAAGCTGCTTGGGCAGGGTTGATGCACGACCTGGCCAAGTCCTTCCCGCCGGAGCAACTGTTGCAAAGGGTGGCTCAGGAACGGGAGCTGGACGAGATCGAGCGGGCCGAACCCCACATTCTCCACGCCGAGGTGGGATCCCTGCTGGCACGGGAGCAGTTTCAGGTACAGGATGCAGAGATTTTGGCGGCCATTGCCAACCACACCCTGGGGCGGCCCGGCATGGATCCGCTGAGTTGTGTGGTTTTTGTAGCCGATGCTCTGGAGCCGAATCGGGGCAGCAGCCCAGAATTGGAGCGGTTGCGGCAGATGGCTTTTGTAGATTTGTCTAAAACCGTGGTGGGAGTCTGTGACTTGAGCCTAAAATTTTTGCTAGATCGGAATCAGGTGATTCATCCGCGCACCCTCATGACTCGGAATCATTTTCTGTTGCATCCTTTAGATAGAAAGGATTTAGAGAAGGTTATGTTCCAAGGCAACTCAGTCGTTTCGGGAGGGTTTTAGTTGCTACAGCTTATGCCTGCCCCTGCCGGGGATCCCATCTATCGCATGGCGTTGAGCGCAGCTCGCGCGGCGGAAGAAAAAAAAGGTGGCGACATTGTTCTGCTGGATGTGTCCCAGATTTCCACACTGGCAGACTACTTCCTTTTGATCAGCGGCTATTCGCTTACACAGGTTCGCGCC
Source organism: Synechococcus sp. H55.9 (assembly GCF_047462355.1). Classification (NCBI taxonomy): domain Bacteria; kingdom Bacillati; phylum Cyanobacteriota; class Cyanophyceae; order Synechococcales; family Synechococcaceae; genus Synechococcus; species Synechococcus sp. H55.9. Next base: position 19,108 of record NZ_JANSJB010000031.1, read on the forward strand.
ATTGCCCGGGCAATTGAGGAAAATCTTTGGGAGAAGTGGCAACAAGCTCCGCGCCGCATCGAAGGCCAAGACTCAGGCTCCTGGATTCTGATCGACTATGCGGATCTCATCGTCCATGTGCTCTTGCAAGAGGAAAGAAACTACTATGACCTAGAATCTTTCTGGATCCAGGCCCAGCGAGTTGATTTACCATTGGCGGGCTAGCCTCATTGTTTCTGAGTTCAGATCCCTAAGCTGCAACGGCTTTGCGGAGCCCGTAGCTGGGGCCAGCAGTCACCTGTCTGGCGTCTCAGCACTTGTCTCAGCAGTATTCCAAGCCGGCTTTGGCGCGCTAAGTTAGCCAATTGTCAAAAAATATGTAAGTTCCTTGATATTCCCATAATTTTTCACATAGTCGTATGCTAGCGTGATGGTCGAGGAGTGGTTGAGTGAGATCTTCTTTCTCACTGTGGCTAAGCTTCTATAGTCTTTGTTAAATACTGTACCCTGCTCTCCTCGGAAGCTCGATAATTTTTCGTTGGTGCCGGATGCCAGCGAAGCGATCTTCACGGTTTCTGATGGTTCCTGTTGGCTGCTTTTAGCGGCAAGCGGGAAGACAAACGAGGTAAATAGAGATGGAAAGGCTTAGCCGCAGAAGAGATCTTACACACGCTTTGTTTAATACCTGTTTTAAGAGTGACAGGGATTTTTAGGAGGGACGTTGATCATGATGGAAAAGATGTTGGTTAATATCGTTGAGTATCTGGCCCTAGGAGAGCTGGAAAATTACCTCTGTACCGAGCATCCCCATCAGCAGGTGTTTCATGACGCCAAGGAGCGGGAAGCGATGATGCAGCAGATCCTAAACCGCGTTCCTGCTGTCTACATGTGGCTGGCTCCCGATGAGTGTCCCAGCCACGATCAGCTCAACCCCTCTGAGCTGGAATTGCTCCGCTCAGTGGTGCGGGATGTGGTCAAGCAGAAGCTGCAACAAGCTTCTTTTGGCGTTGACCCCTATGCGGGATCCATGTCGGAAGCTTTTTACGGGTAGAG
>NZ_JANSJB010000031.1:20239-23403 GCF_047462355.1 Synechococcus sp. H55.9
TGGCGGGATCCCCCCTTGGCCGATCTGGCCGAGTTGGAGCGGGTTCACCCGCGCTGGCACATTCAACGGGTGGCCGAGTTGGCCGCGAGGGGCGGGGGACGCATCGACGCAGATACTTCCGTTTCCGCAGCAAGCTTCGAGGCGGCGCGCTTGGCGGTGGGAGCCTGGCTTGCCGCTTCCGCTTCGGCTTTGGCCGCAGCTCAGCCGGCTTTGGTGCTGTGTCGCCCGCCGGGGCATCACGCGGAGCCAGAACGGGCGATGGGGTTTTGCCTCTTCAGCAACGCCGCCATTGCTGCCCTCTGGGCCCTGGAGCAGCCAGGGGTAAGGCGGGTGGCGATTTTCGATTGGGATGTCCATCACGGCAACGGCACGCAGGCGGTGGTGGAGCGCCACCCCCAACTGGCCTATGCCTCTATCCATCAGTTTCCCCTCTACCCCGGCACGGGCTTGGCCCAGGAAACCGGGATCCACGGCAACCTCTGCAATGTGCCTCTGCCTGCTGGGTCAGACTGGTCGGCCTATAAAAAGGCTCTCGATGAGAAGATTTTGCCCTTCTTGCGGGCCTTCCAGCCGGATTTGCTGCTGGTGAGCGCCGGCTTTGACTGTGCCAAAGGGGATCCCTTGGCCAGCATGCTGCTGGAGCAGGAAGACTTTGGCCGCCTGGCTCACCTCTGCCTGGAGCAGGTGACCCGCAAGACCGTCTTCGGCCTAGAAGGGGGCTATGACCTGGAGAATCTGGCCCGCGGCTGGCTGAGCCTGGCCCAAGCTTGCCTAGAGAGCTAGCCCTTCCACTTCACCTTGGGCAGGATCTGCCGCACATCCACCCGGTCTTTGTACTTGAGGGCGAAGTTGAGCAGCGAATCCAAAAGTGAGTCAGACAGATAGTGGGGCTGCAGGCCCAGATCTAGGAGCTTGGTATTTTTGGCGTTGTAGTAGTGCTCCTCTAGCTCGACGCGGGGGTTCTCCAGGTAGTTGATCTCCACCTTCAGACCCAGGGTGGCCCCCGCCTTTTGCACCAACAGCGCCAGTTGCTCCACGCTAAATTGCTCCGTGAACTGGTTCATCACCCGGAACTGACCCGGCTCGGCGGGATGGGCGATGGCCAGCTCCACACAGCGCACCGTGTCGCGGATATCCAGGAAGCCACGGGTTTGGCCCCCCTTGCCGTACACCGTCAGTGGGTGCCCCACCGCCGCCTGAATGCAAAAGCGGTTTAGAGCCGTGCCGAACACGCCGTCGTAGTCGAGGCGGTTGATCAGCACTTCGTCCATGCCGGTTTCTTCTGTTAACACGCCGTACACCACTCCTTGATTGAGGTCGGTGGCCCGCAGGCCCCAGACGCGGCAGGCGAAGTGGATGTTGTGGCTGTCGTGCACTTTGGAGAGGTGATACATGGATCCCGGCTGCTTGGGATAGGGCAGGGTATCCTTGCGGCCGTTGTGCTCGATGGTGATGTACCCCTCCTCGATGTCGATGTTGGGGGTGCCATACTCGCCCATGGTGCCCAACTTCACCAGGTGGCAATCGGGAAATTCCTCCTTGATGGCGTAGAGGATGTTCAGGGTGCCCACCACGTTGTTCACCTGGGTCATCACCGCATGTTCGCGGCTGATCATCGAGTAGGGGGCAGAGCGCTGCTCGCCAAAGTGGACGATGGCATCCGGCGGGAAGCGGCGCATGCAGGAGATCAAGGCTTCGTAGTTGGTGACGTCGCAAACGAAAATGGGAATATCTTTGCCGGTCAAGCCCTTCCAACGATCCACCCGCTGCTCGAGCTGGGCAATGGGCGTCAGGGTAGAAACCCCCAGTTGCAGATCCCAGAGGCGGCGGACATAAGAATCGAGAATGGCCACCTCATAGCCCCTGTTAGACAGGTGCAGGGCTGTCGCCCAGCCGCAGTATCCGTCACCACCAATAACCAGGACTTTCATCAGGGAAGCAAAATTCGGCTGCTCACGAATCTACCAAGTTATGGCATCGAAGACAAATACCCTGGGATCCCATTTTTAATCGCGGATTGGGGCCGACAGGTTACTCGACCTGAGGAGGGTTATCCAGGGTGTAAACCGTGGTCTCGGCGGCAATGGCGCGGCGCAGGTGAGCCGGGACTTGGTAAAGCCCCAGCAGGGTGATGCCATCGAGAAAGCGCAGCGTCCCTCGAGCGGGATCCAACTGCTGGCTCAGAATCTGGTCGATCTGTTCCGGCTCCGGCCTGGAAGAGATGGGATCCTGGGCTGCCAGGGCAAACCCCAGCGGCCCGCCGTAGGTGGGGGCGTAGATAGCGTAGGGCTGCACAGCAGCAAACACCGTTTTCAGGGTGTGAACGATGCGGGTGTGCTGCCACAAGTCCACCGGTCCCGTCGGCCCCGCCTGGAGGACAAAAGCCCCAGCGGGCTGCAACTTGGAGCGGATCTGGCGGAAAAACTCCTGGGTAAAGAGGCGGTAGGCCGGGCCAGCTTCAACAGGATCCGATAGGTCGGAGAGGATGACATCCCAAACCGGCTCTGTCCGGTGGAGAAAGTCGAAAGCATCGGCAATCACGACCTGCACACGCGGATCTTCAAAGGATCCCTGGTGCATTTCCGGCAGGTGCTCTCGACAGGCGGCCACTACCTCCCCATCGATGTCCACCATCACCACCTGCTCCACCGAGCGCCAACGCAGCACCTCCCGCAGCGTCGCCCCCTCCGCACCGCCCAATATCAACACTCGCCGCGGGATCCCACCCGCCTGGACGACCTGCAGCAGGGCCGGGTGAACCAGAGCCTCGTGGTACAGAAACTCATCCACCGTGGTGGATTGCCAATGCCCATCCAGCATTAGACCCTTGCCGTAGGCCCCCGTCTCGGCGATGAGCATCTCCTGGAAAGGGGTTTTGCGGTAGGCCAGGATGCGCGTGACTGCACGGGCGGTGTAGTCCCAAGGGGTCAAGTACTCCTGAACCCAAAAGAAACTCCTCGGGCTGTCCATCGGCACACCTCGCCGTACCGTTGATAGGAACCGACCTCTGGGATACCCAGATCCCATGCCGGGATTTTCAGTGGTTGAATCTCGAGATCCCGTGAAGTCGGAAAAAGCTGCCACCGGCCATCTCAGCGCCTTCGTCCGGTCGCTTCGCAGGTAAGCACCTCAGCCGAGTCGGGGTCTTCTTCCAGGAGTGTCGG
>NZ_JANSJB010000031.1:23503-24911 GCF_047462355.1 Synechococcus sp. H55.9
GCCGTAATCCCCTGCGGCTCAAATGGATGGCACAGTTGTCCCAAAAAGGTGGAGTTGGAACGTCTGGCTGCCTCCCGCAAAGCCTGTTGCACGAGAGAGGCATCATCCAGAAGATTGGCCGGGCAGTCGTAAAGCTCCAGGATACAGTGGATCCCGATCAGAGCTGGAGACCTATCCCCTAATTGGCCAGATAGTGTGTGCAGCATACTATCCCCTAATTGGCCAGATAGAACTGATTAGAACCAGAGGCTGCGCAAAAAGCACAGCTTTACTATCATCTCACAAGCAAAGCCAAATCACACCCCCCAGCGGCTTTTTTCTTAACCGCCAGTTAACTCTAGAGGCGGTTTCGAGGCGCTGCAACCCAGACACCGGCTTTTGAGGGAAGGGTTGGAGAAGCTAAGACTGCTGCTCTCTCGAAGGGGGGGCGGGAGGATAGAGCAGGGCTTCCAGCTCTTGCAGAGCTCGCTCCAGGTTGTCGTTGACAATCACGTAGTCAAATTCGTCTTGGGCATCCAATTCCTTGCGGGCCTGTTCTAGGCGCCGCTCGATGCTTGCCTCTGAGTCTTGTCCGCGCTCACGAATGCGACGTTCTAGCTCTTCCAGAGAAGGGGGACAGAGAAAGATGCGAATGGCGTCTGGATACTGCTGCCTCACCTGGCGGGCCCCGGCCAGCTCAATTTCCAGCAGCACATCCTGACCCTGTCTGAGTTTTTGGCAGACGATCTCGCGGGGAGTGCCGTAAAAGTTGCCGGCATACTGTGCCCATTCCAACAGCTCATTGGCTTCGATCAAACTGAGAAATTCCTCGCGACTGCGAAAGTAGTAGTTGACGCCTTCCTGTTCGCCGGGGCGGGGCGGGCGGGTGGTGACCGAGACCGAAAAATACAGTTCGGGGTGGCGCTGGCGCAATTGGCTGACCAGCGTACCTTTGCCTACCCCGCTGGGCCCTGTCAACACCAGCAGGCGACCGCAAGTGGCAGGAGGTGGAAGGGATCCCTGCGGCTGCGTACACTCAGAGGAAACTGGGGCAGGAGAGGCTGGCATAGGCAGAGAGCGACGAGCTGGTTTGGGTTTGTTTTAGAATATCTCACTCTTGGTTCTTGCAGATGGCTTGCGGCGATGGGCTTTCACTCGGTTTCCTCTGACAAACCGGGCTTGGCCGTTAGGAAGCGGTTGGCAACGGTTTCGGGCTGGATAGCAGAGAGAATCACGTGCCCGGAATCGGTGATGATGACAGCGCGGGTGCGGCGACCGTAGGTAGCATCCACCAACTGGCCCCGCTCGCGGGCATCACTGATGATGCGTTTGATGGGCGCTGACTCGGGACTCACAATGGCGATCACACGTCCGGCGGCGACGATGTTGCCAAAGCCAATGTTGATTAGGCGGGTATCCATAGGGTGAT
>NZ_JANSJB010000032.1:0-8060 GCF_047462355.1 Synechococcus sp. H55.9
GTCACGTTGAACAGCACGCAGGCGGCTCCTGTTCAGGCCGGGCCTGTTACTTGGACAGTGGTGGTGAACTAGTCCTTCAAAAGCAGCTCGGCAATTTGAATGGCGTTGAGGGCTGCTCCTTTGCGGATCTGATCCCCGCACAGCCACAGCTCTAGGGCTTTGGGCTCGGAGATGTCCTGGCGGAGGCGGCCCACGGCCACTTCGTCTTTGCCGGCTACATCAATGGGCATGGGGAAGCGGTTGCGTTCCCAATCTTCGATGAGCACCACCCCAGGAGCCTGGGCCAGAATTTGTCGGGCCTTTTCCACCGGGAAGGGCTGCTCGAACTCCAGGTTGAGGGCCTCGGCATGGGTGCGCAGCACCGGTACCCGCACGCAGGTAGCCGTCAGCCGTAGGTGGGGGGATCCCATAATTTTGCGGGATTCGTTGACCATCTTCATCTCTTCCTGGCAGTAGCCGTTTTCTTGCAGGGGGCTGTTGTGGAGGAAGAGGTTGAAGGCAATGGGATAGGGGAACACCTGCGGCTGCAACGGTTGGCCTTGCAGGTAGGCGCGGGTTTGCTCCTCTAGCTCCACCATGGCGCGGGCCCCGGCCCCGCTGGCGGACTGGTAGGTGGCAGCCACCACGCGGCGCAGCGGGATGTGGCGATGCAGCGGGTAGATGGCCACGCACATTAGGATGGTGGTGCAGTTGGGGTTGGCGAGGATCCCCTGGTGGCGAAAGGCTTCTTGGGGGTTGACCTCCGGCACCACCAGCGGGACATCGGGATCCAGGCGGAAGGCGCTGGAGTTGTCGATTAGCACTGCCCCTGCCTCGACGATGGCCTTGGCCCAAGTTTTGGAAACACTCGCCCCGGCAGAGGCCAACACCAGATCCAGACCCCGAAAGGACGCTTCTGCAACCGGCTCCACCGGGATCCGTTCTCCCTTGAAGGTCAAGTGGGTGCCCGCCGAGCGGGGCGAGGCCAACAGCTTCAGCTCTGCCACCGGAAAGCGGCGCTCTTCCAGCAGCTTTAGCAGCTCCATTCCTACGGCTCCTGTGGCCCCCAAGATGGCTACCCGTTGTTGCCGTCCCATGCTTTCTTGTCCTCAGGTCTTCCTAATTCTAGGGTTCAAGAGGTTCCTGTCATTGCGGCCAGAGCGGCCTGCACATCCGCCAGCTCAACTTGATCGGTCAGCTCCGCTTGGCCAATCCGGCGGGGCAGAACGAAGCGGATCCGCCCTTGCTTGACTTTTTTGTCTGCCTGCAGCGCCTGCAGCACCGCCTCCCAAGGGATCCCGGCGGGCCAGTGGCTGGGCAGCCCTGCCCTTTCGATAAGGCGTCGCTGCCGCTCGGCCTCAGTCGCGCTCCACCACCCCAGGCGACGGGCGATCTCCCCCGCAGCCACCATGCCGATGGCAACGGCCTCCCCGTGCAGGTAGCGGCGGTAGCCGGTAACGGCTTCCAGGGCATGGCCGAGGGTGTGGCCGTAGTTGAGGATGGCCCGCAGGCCCCCCTCTCGTTCGTCCTGTTGTACCACCCAGGCTTTGCACTCGGCACAGCGGCGCAGCAGATAGTGCAGGTCGGCGGGAGCAAAGTCGGCATAGCGGCTCAGCTTGGGCCGGTCTTGCAAAAACTCAAACAGGTCGGCAGCCTGGATGACGCCGTATTTGATCACTTCCGCCAGGGCAGAGGTAAATTCCCGCCGGGGCAAGGTCTGCAACACCGTTGGATCGATCCACACCAGGCGCGGCTGGTAGAAGGCCCCAATTAGGTTTTTCCCGCCGGGATGGTTGACGCCGGTCTTGCCGCCGATGGCCGCATCCACCATGGCCAAAAGCGAGGTGGGCACCTGCACCCAAGGGATCCCGCGCAGCCAGGTGGCGGCAGCAAACCCCACCATATCCCCGATTACCCCGCCTCCCAGGGCCACGAGGGTGGAAGAGCGCTCCAGGCCAAAGCTCAAGGCAGCATCGTAGATCTTGGCCACGGAGCGCAGGGTCTTGTAGCGCTCGCCGGCGGGCAACAGAAAAAGATGAGCGGCAAACCCGGCTTGCTGCAACCCTTGCATCAACTTTTCGGCAAAATGCTTGGCAATACCCGGATGGCTCACCACCAGCACCTTGCCGGCTAGCCCCAAAGCTCGCATCTGGGATCCCAACTGGCTGAGGCTGTGGCCGCCGGAACCTGCGGGGGACTGGATGAGAATGTCGTAGGAGCCGTGGGGAAGCTTGACAGGGATCAGACAGGGATCCATAGGTGCTGCTGTTGGAAGGGTTGGGATCCAGTGTGGCATGGTCTTTCAGGCAGGTGCGGGTTATCCCTACAGTTATCTGCACTACAAAGTTGTATCTCTTGCTACGAAACGAGACCCAGTTCTATGATGGAGATGGCCAGGCAAGTCCAGATTCCTTCTGGCCCTCCGGTGCATCCCATTCATCCCACCTGTAGGTTAAGCCATGCCCACTTTACAAGCCACCCACTATGCGGTTGAGGCTATTCAGGAGGAAGCTCGTCGCCTCATCCGGGAGGGGGTTCTGCGCCGCTCTGAAGCCATTTCCCACCTGCAGCCTTTTTTCCCACAGCGGGAGTGGCAGGCAATTGCCCAGGAGTTGGAGCTGCAAGACTACTGCCCCTCGGATCCCCTCTGCGATTTAATCGGCGATTGCGAGGAATGGGGCGAAGACTAATCTCGCTCTGCTGAGGATAGCCAGCAGGCAGCGTCGGCGGCTTGCCGGCGCTTCGCTTTTTATCCGGTATTTTTTCTCTCTCCAATCTGTTGGCGGTCGAGCTGGATGAACTATAGTCAGTAATTAAACATCCTGTTTCTCCGGGTTCACATGGGTCAGACTGCTGTCCTTGCCACCTCAGATAGAGGTCTTGACCTAAACAGCCTCGACTTTGAGGTGCCGGGATGGCTGCGCGCTTTGCTTTCCGGTGCTGAGGATCCCGGCGATGGGCTGCGGCCCTACACGGCTGAAGAAGCCGATCTGCTGCGCCGTGCCTTTGAGTTTTCCTATTGTTTGCATCAGGGCCAAAAACGCAAATCAGGGGATCCCTACATTGCCCATCCAGTAGCCGTGGCTACGCTCCTGCGAGAGCTGGGGGGAGATGCGGTGACGGTGGCAGCGGGCCTTTTGCACGATGTTGTCGAAGATACAGAGGTCACCCTAGAGGCGCTGGAAGCCGAATTCGGCTCAGAAGTTCGTCTACTGGTAGAGGGAGTTACCAAACTTTCTAAGTTCAATTTCTCCAGCAAAACCGAGCAGCAGGCCGAAAATTTCCGCCGCATGTTTGTGGCCATGGCCAAAGACATTCGAGTCATCGTGGTCAAGCTGGCGGATCGCTTACACAACATGCGCACGCTGCAGTACCTCTCCCCCAGCAAGCAACGGCAAATTGCGGCCGAAACGATGGAAATTTTTGCCCCTCTGGCCAACCGACTGGGGATCTGGCATTTCAAGTGGGAGCTGGAAGACTTGGCTTTTAAGTATTTGGATTACGAAGCCTACCGAAAGATCCAGGAATTGGTCAACGCCAAGCGCGCCGAGCGAGAGGCGGAGATCCAAGCTTTTATCGAAGAGCTGCGTCAAAACCTCATCCAAGCGGGGCTGGAACATTTTGAGATCAGCGGGCGGCCCAAACATCTGTACAGCATCTACCGCAAGATGCAGCAGCAGCGCAAAGAATTTCACGAGATTTACGATCTCTCGGCAGTGCGGGTAATCGTGCAGACCAACAGCGAGTGCTATCGGGTGCTGGCGGTCGTTCACAACTGCTTCCGCCCTATCCCTGGGCGCTTCAAAGACTACATTGGCTTGCCCAAGGCCAATCGCTACCAATCTTTGCATACGGCGGTGATCGGCCCGCAGGGAAGACCGGTGGAGGTGCAGATCCGCACCGAAGAGATGCACCGCGTGGCCGAGTACGGGATCGCCGCCCACTGGAAGTACAAGGAGGCTGGCAGCACCACCGTTAGGCCGGACGAGGAGCGCTTTACCTGGCTGCGGCAGCTACTGGAGTGGCAAAACGACCTCAAAGACGACAAAGAGTATCTGGAGACCATTCGCGAGAACTTGTTTGAGAGCGAGGTTTACGTTTTCACGCCCAAAGGGGATTTGCTGGCTTTGCCGCAGGGATCCTGTCCGGTGGACTTCGCCTATCGCATCCACTCCGAAGTTGGGGATCACTGTGCGGGGGCGCGGGTCAACAACAAGATCGTGCCTTTGGATACCCGCCTGCGCAATGGGGATATTGTGCAGATCATCACGCACAAAAATGCCCATCCCAGCTTGGACTGGATCAATTTCGTTGCCACCAGCTCGGCCCGCAATCGCATTCGCCAATGGTTTAAGCGCTCGAATCGCGAGCAAAACATCGCCCGGGGTCGGCATTTGCTGGAGCGGGAGCTGGGCAAAACGGGCTTTGATGCCCTGCTCAAATCCGAGCGGATGCAAAAGGTGGCCGAGAAGCTCAACTACGCCAGCGTAGAGGATTTGTTGGCGGCTCTCGGCTATGGCGAGACAACCCCCACGCTGGTGCTCCATCGGCTACAGGAGGTCAGCAAACCGGCAGTCTCTCCCCCCACAGAGGCAGGAGCGATCGAGGGATCCAAGCTGTTGTTGCCGCGGCCTGGGGCGGCTTCTGGCTCCCGCAAATCCCAGTCCCCCATTTTGGGGGTGGAGGGCCTGAAACACCAGTTGGCCAAGTGTTGTAACCCGCTGCCCGGGGATCCGATCTTGGGCGTGGTCACCCGCTTCAAAGGCATTAGCATCCATCATCGGGACTGCCCGCGGGTGGCCCAGGTTTCGGGAGAACGCTTGGTGCCGGTGCGCTGGAATGAAGAGCAACTGCAGCAAAATGCTCAGATTTACCCGGTAGAACTGCATCTGGAAGTCATCGACCGCGTCGGGGTGTTGCGGGATATCCTGTCCCGCCTGTCGGATCAGAGCATCAATGTTCGCAACGCCAAGGTACAAACTTTTGCCAACCGCACTGCCCTGATCGATCTCTGTATCGATGTGCGCGACAAAAAGCAACTGACCCAAATTCAGAATCAACTGCGCCAGCTTTCTGACGTGCTCGTGCTGCGCTCCCGCCATTACCAGAATGGATCCCGTTGACCTACACCTGACCCTCCGCTGCTACGGGTTCTTGACGCCATCCCCTCGCAACTGGATCCCCTGCTCTGGGTCAGGTGTTGTCCCGTCCCGATCCCTACCGCCTTTAGTCTTGGCTGTCCTGCCAAGAGTACCTGCAAGCTCACCGGCAGCCAAGCAGAGCCGATCAAGCCAAAAGACAAGATCCAGGCTCTCTTCGCCAGCCTGTGGAAAAGCTGTGGAAATCCAGCGAAGCCTGCCCAAGCTCCGGTGGAGTCCCCAGCCATATTTAGGGGGAGGACTCACTACGTTAGGGGATCTCACGCTGATCGTGTGTTAAATTTTATGAATTTGTCAGGAAATAGCAACATTTGCATCCCTTCAGCCTGTGGAAAACCTGTGGAAAAACCCCAAAAACCTGTGGAAAACCTGTGGAAAAACCCCCCAAGTTATTAACAGGTATAAATACCCTGTGGAAAAACGGCCAAGTTATCCACAGTTTTTCCACAGGTGGGGAATAAGCTCAAAGGCTGATGGCGCAAGGGGTTGGCGATCACTTTCCACAGTTTCCACAGCCCCTACTACTACTAGATCAAAAAATTAAATTAGATAGGGATCGTGGTTTCTAGCTTGATCCCGCGCGCGCGAGAAAATTTTTTTTGCAAAACTCGTCTTGGCAAGGCAGGATCCGATCGGGGCAGTCGGTGTAGGATGTGCCTGTGCAGCCCTCAAGTGCTCCCCATGGTGCAAGCTCAACGTCCTGTGGATCGAGAACTGGAAACCGAGTCGTTCGCGCTGGCCCGGCGCAGCGGCAAGGCTGGCGGCCCCTATGGTGGGGAGAGCCGCTTTGATGAGGCTGCCGACCTGTCCCAAAATGGCTTCAGCTTTACCTGTGAGCAAGCCGATCTCAGCCACCACCTCGCTTCCGTTGGACGAGCGGTTGCCAGCCGCCCTGCCCTGCCGGTTTTGGCCAATGTCTTGGTGGAGGCGAGCGGGGAAACTCAACGGGTTGCCCTGACCGCCTTTGACTTGAACTTGTGTATTCGCAGCGAGTTCGAGGCGCAGGTGAAGGGATCCGGTCGCATCACTCTGCCTGCCAAGTTGCTCGGCGATATCGTCAGCCGTCTGCCCAGCGGCCCGATGAGTCTTAGGGTGAGCAACCAAGCCCAGGAGGGTGCCCCTGTGATTCTCACGTCGGCAGCCGGCCAGTACCAAGTGCGGGGCATGTCGGCTGAAGAATACCCCACCTTGCCGGAGATACCGCTTCGTGCCGCCGCTGCGGATGGCGATCTGGCGGGGCAGGAAGGCGCAGCAGCTCAGGCCCTGGAGCTGCCCATCGAGAGCCTGTTGCAAGGGATCGGCCAAACCCTCTTTGCGGCCTCTGGGGATGAGACCAAGCAGGTGCTTACGGGGGTTCATGTCAAGCTCTTGGCGGGGGATCCCCCTTGCTTAGAGTTTGCGGCCACCGACGGGCATCGTCTGGCCATGGTGCAGGTGGAGGCAGACGGGATCCCGGTGGTGGCCAACCTGGGGTTGGATTTCACCATCCCTGCTCGTACTTTGCGAGAGTTGGAGCGCATCCTCGCCGCACAGACTGCGACATCGACGGTGGAATTGCGGTTTGACCGATCCCAGGTGCAATTTGTTCTGCCCCCTGGCGCCCAGTGCCAACAGCGGATCACCAGCCGCCTGTTGGAAGGCCAATATCCCGACTACAATCGCCTGATCCCGCGGCAGTTTGAGCGGCATGTGACCCTGGAGCGTCGGCCTTTGATCGAGTCCTTGGAGCGGGTGGGGGTGCTGGCTGCCCAGCGGAACGACATCATCAAGTTCAGCCTTTCTGAGGCAACCCAAACCCTACGCATCAGCACCGAGGCGCCCGATGTGGGCAGTGGCGAGGAATCTCTGCCGGTACAGATGTCCGGCCCTGACCTGGAGCTGGCTTTTAATGTGCGCTACCTGCTGGACGCCCTTAAGGTGTTTCAGACCCAGCAGGTGAGCCTGGAGCTGAACGGCGCCACCCAGCCGGCCATCTGGAAGCCGATTGGAGCGACGCGCCTCTGCTATTTGGTCATGCCGGTTCAACTGCGGGCTACCTAGCCCACCCAAGCCCGACCCAAGTCGAAGATTGGCCCCAGCGGCTAAACCAGGTAGATGCCGACACAGCTCAAACAAAGCGGTGGGTAAACTCTTGGATCAAGTCCACCCGCCCTTTGCGCAAAACGGCCGGATCCAGGCGCTCGGTCGTGTTGCAGGTCATCAACACCACCAGCCTCTGCCTGCAGTCGAGATAATCGGGATCGAGCACGCTTTGGTGAAGGGTGCCATCCAGCAGGCTGAGGATGCGTTCGGTTTTGGTGCTCTGCTGGGCCACCTCGCTGGCTCGGTCTTGGGCGAGGTTATCGGCTTCGTTGATGATCAAGCAGACCCGCTCCAGGTAGGGGGGCGCGATGAACTCCTGTACGGCTTCGTGATCCAAGATAAACACCACATAGCCCAGGGGCACCAGCAGCTCGTGGGCCACCGCTTGCGTCCAGGCCGTTTTACCCGTACCTGGGATCCCGTGCACCAAGACCGCCAATCGCTCCTGCTGTAGAATCTGCTGTTGAACTTGATCGGTAAAGGCCTGAATTTCAGCGGGAAAAGAACTGATTGGATAGGGGCTGTAGACTTGCCCGATCCGGCTTTGGTAGCCGCTCACCATCACCGCCAGATTGTAAGTAACCTTGCGAATTAAGGGCCTGAGATCCACGCCCAGCAGGGTGTAGCGGCGACGGTTGTGATAGGCGGTCTGAACTTGCAGCCAAATCTGGTGCTCTGGCCAGAAGGCATAGGTGGTGCCCGGGCTGCTGATTTCCTCCCAACTGCTGAAACGCTCGACCGGATAGTAGAAGTAGCGCTCCATATAGAATTGCACGATCTGCGCCGGTCGCCCCAGATGCGCCAAAACTCTGAGAACGGTCATTTCCTGCAGGCGCCTTA
>NZ_JANSJB010000032.1:8160-24475 GCF_047462355.1 Synechococcus sp. H55.9
CGGCTCACCTGCTGCCGAATCGGCGTCTCCGTGGAGAGCTGATCTTGAAATACTGTATAGTCGGGGCCGGGCAGAGGTGGGGTGATGCTATTCCAAAACTCTTCGATCTCGTAACGGGTATTCTCTGAAAATAAGTTGAGAAAGTTGGCCAGCGGGCTGTACTCTCTACGTCCTACCGCATTGGCAACATCGCTGCACACATCCAAAAATTTCTCGGCCAACGCCCAGGGATCCTGCATCGCCAGTTGCCAGAAATACTCGGCATCGAAATGGCGGTACAGGGGCTTCCACCCAGATTGCAGTAGGTTGTAGCTGTTGGCCTGCCGGTAGCCGGGGTAGTAGTCTTCGTAATCGTTATCCATACAGGGTTAGGATCTGAGAAGAGGGGAAACCAATAGGAGGTGCTAGGGCGTGGACGCCTGACGCTCTTCAGCCCAGCACTGGGATCCCAAGAAAGAGGGTAAGACGTGTATGCCGGCTTGCGTCCCCGGCCCGGAGACAACAGCCCCACCGTTTTCCGGTGCCGGCTCAGGCCCAAGGGTAGGGATCCCCAGATCCTGTTGGAAAAGGATATCCAAATTAGGTAGAGAGGGCTTCCAAATCGTTGCTGCAGGCTGCAGAGGTGGGATGGGCTCGGAGAGCAGCTTGGGCGTTGCGGCGCAGCCGGTGGGCCTTGAGGCGGCGCAGGGCAGAGGCGGGGAAGCGGCGGTCGAACTCCTCGTCGCCGAGCCGCGCCAGTTCTTGGAGATCGGGGGCAACGTTCCAAGGGTAAGGCTGAAAATCCGGGATCCGGCTGGGGCGGGCAAAGCGCTGGTTCCAAGGGCAGACCTCTTGGCAGATGTCGCAGCCGGCCACCCAATTGTGCAGGTTCTGGGCAATTTCGGCAGGGATCCGCTCAGCATGGCTCTCTAAGGTGTGGTAGGCAATGCAGCGGCGGGAATCCACCACCCCTGGGCTGACGATGGCCTGGGTGGGGCAGGCTGCCAGACAGCGGCTGCAGGTGCCGCAGTGGGCGGTGTGGGGACGGTCGGGGATCAGGGGGAGAGTGGTCAGGATCACCCCCAGGAATACCCAGGAGCCGTACTCGCGGGTGAGCAAGAGGCCGTTTTTGCCGATCCAGCCCAAGCCCGCCCGCATGGCCCAGGGCTTTTCCGCCACCGGGCCGGTATCCACATAGAATCGGCCTCGATAATCCGGGAACTGAGCTTGCATCCAGAGGTGGAGCTGCTTCAGCCGCCGCCCCAGCACGCGGTGGTAGTCCCGCCCCCAGGCATAGCGGGATATCTTGCCTTTGGCTGGATCCCGACTGTGGCAGATGGGGGTGTAGTAGTTGAGGGCCACACAGACCAGAGATTGCACCCCCGGCAGCACCCGCTCTGGATCCATTCGCCGGGGATCGGCCATCCAGGCCATGTCGGCGGCCATGCCCGCGGCCAGCCAGGCCCGCAAGCCCGCCAAGTCAGGGGGATCCGCCGCACTGGCGATGCCGACCTTGTCAAAGCCCAGCGCCAGCGCCTGCTGCTTCACCTGCTCGGTAGCTCTGGCCCAGTCGGCTGTTGCTCCCACGGTCGGCCCCGGCAACTCTAGGGCTATTCTGGCAGACCCATCACCTGGCGGTAGCGGGCCTCCAGTTGTGCTGCCTGCTGCGAGCGACGGAAGGGATCCCAGTGGCTGTGCTCGAACAGCTCCTGCCGCAACTGGGCCACGTCCACCGTCGTTACCTCGCCGTTGGCCACCACCCGTTTCCCTCTAACCCAGACGCTGTGCACCGCCTGGGTGGGCCGGCCCAGCACCAGCAGCCCGATGGGATCGGTACGGGGCAACAGCGACAGTTGGGTGAGATCGTAAAGCACCAGATCCGCCTGCTTGCCCACCTCCAGGGATCCCAGCTTCTCTCCCAGCCCTAGGCCAATGGCCCCACCGCGGGAGGCCATCTCGACGCTCTCCCGGGGCGAGATCCAGTGGCGGTAGTCGGGATCCGTGATGTTGTGCAGGATGGTGCCGATTTTAATGGCCTCCAAGAGATCCTGGGAGTCATTGCTGGCGGATCCATCGCAGCCAAAGGCCACATTCACCCCCGCCCGCCGGTACTTGAGGATGGGGGCGATGCCGCTGCCCAGGCGCAGGTTGCTCAAGGGGTTGTGGACAACCGTAGAGCCGGTGCGGGCCAAGATCTCGATATCGGCATCGGTAAGCCAGACGCAGTGGGCCAGCGAGGTTCTCCGGTCTAGGTAGCCCAAGCGCTCCAGGTGCTCGACTGCGCTGCAGCCGTATTTTTCCTGGGCCAACCTCTGCTGGGCGCGGGTTTCCAGCAGGTGGGCATGGCGGGGGAGGTCATACTTCTGGCTCAACTCCGCGCAGCCCTCAAACAGCTTGTCAGAACAGAGTTGGATGCCGGTGGGGGCCACCATCAGGGTGATGCCCTCTTCCGGGCGGTGGTACTTCTCAACCGCCTCTTCCACCAGGGCCAGCACCTCTGAGGTGCTCAGGGGATAGGCTGCCGCCCCGCCAGCGAAGGATGAACCGCCGGGCAGGCAGGTGGAGAGGGCCTGATCCTGAAGCAGGGGACCGATGAAGGCGCGGATCCCGACTTCTCGGTAGGCCCGCACCGCCGCCTCGAGGGTGGCCAGCTCCTGGCCGGGGATGAGGATGAGATGATCCACTACCGTCGTGCCGCCGCTGAGCAGGGTCTCTACTGCCGTCGCCAGGGCGCTGAGATAGATCTTTTCCGGATCCGGCGGCGCGTACTCGTGCAGTTGTGCCAGCCACAGCTCCAGCGGGTAGGGCGGGATGATCCCTCTTTGCCACAGCTCGGAAGAGTGGGTGTGGGCATTGACAAAGCCCGGCAGCAAGAGTTGGTTGCCGGCCTCCAGTTCTAGGCTGTCTGTGCCCGTTGCGGGTAACCCTTTATCGATAGCAGCAATCCGTTCCCCCTCGATGCGCACATCTGTGGTTTCGTAGCCTGTGCCGGTGGGGATCAACGCATTGCGTAGGATACAGCTCATGCCCAAGATCCAAAATGACCGCCTGTCACCCTAGCGTGTTGTAGTTGGCCGTGCCAAGGCAAAAAATAGGGAAACTCCATCCAGAAAGCCTCAACCTGCTCAGCCGGCTTGCCATGGTGGGAGAAGCAGAGTGGCACTGCTGCCGCCCACTGGGGTGAATTCAGGGATCCATCGGCAATAGAGCTATTTTTTCTTCTTGCTGGAGCCTTTTTTGGCTGGCTTGCTCTCGGCAGCCGGTTCAGGAACAACCACCTCAGCAGTAGGCTCGGCAGCAGCTTGGTCAGCGACAGGTTCTGCCCCTTGCGCTGGCTCTGCCGGCTTGAGACCGGCCTGAGCAGCCACTTCAGCGGCAAAATCCGCTTCCTGTTTCTCGATCCCTTCTCCCAAGACAAAGCGCACGAAGCGCCGCACCCGGATGTTTTCCCCTAGCTTGGCAATGTGCTGCTTCACCAGTTCCTCTACGGTAATCGAGGAATCTTTAATAAAGGGCTGATCCAGCAGAGACAACTCCTTCAGGCGCTTCTCGATGCGGCCCTGCACGATCTTCTCGCGTATGTTCTCCGGCTTGTTGGCCAGATCCTCTTTGCCCATTTCGATGGCTTTTTCCCGCTCCACCACCTCGGCAGGGATCTGGTCAACGCTGACGTACTCTACGTTTTGGCAGGCGGCAATTTGCTTGGCGATGTCTTGCACCAGTTTCTTAAAATCTTCGTTGCGGGCCACAAAATCCGTCTCGCAGTTCACCTCCACGAGCACACCAATCCGATTGCCGAAGTGGATGTAGCTATCGACTACTCCCTCTGCCGCGACGCGACCGGCCTTTTTGGCTGCCCCCGCCAACCCTTTCTGTCGCAGCCAGGTGATGGCTTTGTCCATGTCGCCCCCCGACTCTTCCAGGGCTTTTTTGCAGTCCATCATGCCTGCGCCCGTCTTTTCGCGCAGCTCTTTGACCAGCTTGGCGTCAACTTTGGCATCAATACTCATGAGGGTTCCTCGAATGAAAGAACGAGAAGGACGTGGCCGAATGGGAGTGAGAACGAGTAAGCTTGGGCAAAATTGTAAGCCTAGATTCAAGAATACGAGCTTCTGGAGAGAAGACGGGCAGGGAAACGCCCAGAGCGCATGGGATCCCTGCCCCTGCTCTAGTCTTCGTCAGTTTCTCCTTCTTCGTCCTCTGCATCCTCCAGAGTGTCGTCGTCCAGATCCATAGCCCCTTCGTACTCGTACTCATCCTCTTCGACAGTGTCGAGCTGCCCATGCCGCCCTTCGTAGATGGCGTCGGCCAGCTTGCCTACAATCAGCTTAATCGCTCGAATGGCATCGTCGTTAGAGGGGATAAAGATGTCGCTGAGGTCGGGGTCACAGTTGGTGTCCAGCAGAGAGATGATGGGAATGTTAAGCTTGATACACTCCTGAATGGCGTTGGCTTCTCGCCGCTGATCGACAATGATCACCGCATCGGGGAGCTTGCGCATGGTTTTAATGCCGCCCAAGTACTTTTCCAGCCTGGCCAACTCTCGCCGCAGACGGCTGGCCTCTTGTTTGGGCAGGCGATCCAAAAGACCACTGCTTTCCATCTCCTCAATTTCTTTGAGGCGGTCAATGCGGGTTTTGATGGTGGCCCAGTTGGTGAGCATACCCCCCAGCCAGCGCTGGTTGACGTAGTAGCTGCCACAGCGACGAGCTTCTTGAGCGACGATCCCAGCAGCTTGCCGTTTGGTGCCGACGAACAGGAAGCGCCAACCCCTGTCGGCAGCATCCCGCACATACTCGTAGGCTTCGTTCAGATAACGGGCCGTCTGCACCAAATCGATAATGTGGATGCCGTTCCGTTCGGTAAAGATGTAGGGCCGCATCTTCGGGTTCCAACGGCTGGCCTTGTGCCCAAAGTGAACCCCCGCCTCCAACAGTTGAGGCAAACTGACTACGCTCATGAGTTTTTCATCTCCTACGGGTTAGCCTCCGCCCGAACGGATCCCAGCTACGGCCTTCCTGACGGTTCCTGCACATTCACTCCCAGAGCGCTCTGCCCCAATTGGCGAGGAACTCCGGTGCTGTTGCAGCAAACCGCAAAAAGGCTGTAAGGACACCCGGTGGTTCAGGCGTGTGTTTTTTAGCAGCCTAACCAAGCTAGCATGGTTTCCGCAGGATCCCACAGCTTGGGGTTAACTCTGGCCGCGATCCAATGCTAGACTAACTAGGCGCTTCCTGAACTTCCACCTGTTCAGTGCGTCGGGGCGTAGCGCAGCTTGGTAGCGCACCACTTTGGGGTAGTGGGGGTCGTGGGTTCAAATCCCGCCGCTCCGATCAGCTGTTGTCGTTCCAGCGGCCCAGACAGTCAGGATCCCTGGACACGTTGGCTCTGAGATAGCCGCTTCACCTCGGCTCCAGAGAGCAGGCGATGGGCTTCTTGCAACAAGGCCGGGATCCGGTCGCGGTGGGGGCTGTGGATGAGACAGGGCCGTAGGGCTTCCGCATCCACTTGGTCTGCCCGTTGGCCGGGGAGCCAACTGCCGGCATTGCCCAACAGGTTGTAACGGCTTTTGGCATAGTCCACCAAGTCATAGGCCAAGGCCAAATTGCGCAACAGCAGAATAAATGGGATATTCACCTGTCCAGGGGTTTGGTCGTAGCGAGGCAGGCCCTGGTGCCAAGTTTTGGCGTAGTGTTCTCCCACCTGCTCGATCAAAGCTTGCTCTAGGCGGGCCAGGATCGGTGGCAACAGCTCATCAGCCCGATCCAACAGCTCCACCGCCCGCAGGTGCTCATCAAAATCGCTGGGTCGAGCTGCTCCAATGCTGAGGGTGTGAACCTGGGGATGGGACAGGCAGAACAGGTCGTTGAAGACCATTGGGCTGAGAGGTTGGCACAACTGCACCAGCTTGGCGGGCGGATCGTAAAGCTTGCCCCCTTTGTCTGAGGGGCTGATGATGAATACCCCCATGTCTTGCCGGGCGGCAGCCTCAATGGCTGGCCAGTTGGTCTGGTTGACAAAATACCAGTGCAGGTTGACGTAATCAAAGCCCCCCGACTGGATGGCTTCCACGATCAACTCCGTCGGCCCATGGGTGGAGAAGCCGACGAAACGCACCCGCCCCTGTCGCACCAGACGCTGACACACCTCCAGGCACCCTCCTGGACGCAGGCTGTGCTCCAAATCTTCCCAGGTGTTCAATCCGTGGATGGCCAGCAGATCCACATGGTCGAGGTTCAGGTAGCTCATCGATTGTTCGAACTTGGCCAGGAACTGCTTCGGATCGGCGCTGGGGCCAATTTTTGTTTGCACGATCAGATCTTGCCGGGGGAAAAGCGGCAAAATGCGGCCCAACTGCATCTCAGAGGTGCCGTAGCCGCGGGCAGTTTCGATGTGGTTGATGCCCACTTCCAGGGCCCGGCGGATCGTCGCTTCCAGGTTCTGCTGGCTTGCTGCTGGGATCCCTGACCAAGGAGTGTCTTGCCAACTGTGCTGATAACGCATGCCGCCACAGCTCAGTACAGGCATAGACAGCTCGGTACGCCCAAATCTGCGATACTGCATGATTTTTCCCTTCGACTGGCCCCATTTTAGTAACCTTCAACGACCGGGCAGGACGGGCGCCGGAACTGGTGGAAGACCCGCCAACTCTCTCAGGCGAAGAGGTGCTACCTTCGCCCTCTAGGGGAGGGAAGAGCGACGGAACGAACCGTTTCATTGCCATTTGAAACGACTGTAGTTCAAATCAAAGGCACGCCATCCATCAACGGCCTGCTCCTGCTGGCGAGATGGGCCTTTCGCGCAATTCTGGCCAGACTGGGCCTCTTGCAAAAGCTGCAAGTAGAAAGTCCGTCGTTCCCAATCCAGATCTCGGAGCCCGCAGCCCGGCTCTCGATCGTGCAGGCAATCGCGAAACTGACAGGTGCCCAAGCGATCCCTGACTTCTGGAAAGCACCGTATCAGTTGCAAAGGATGAACCGGCGGGATCCCTTCGCCGGCATTGAATCCGGGCGAATCGGCGATCCAACCGCCTTCTGGCAAGGGAAACAGCTCCACATGGCGGGTGGTGTGCCGACCCTGACGCAAGCGCCTGGAGACGGCCTGAGTAGCCAGCCGAACGTCTGGCAACAGCCGATTGAGCAGACTGGATTTGCCCACTCCGGAAGGGCCTACTACCACCGAGATCTGATCTCGACAACACCGTTGCAACTGGGGGATCCCAGCTTGGGTGTGGGCGCTCACCAGCAAAGGCTCATATCCCCACCTCTGCAGGCGATCCACCCAAGTTGCCGCCACCCCCGGATCCACGCGGTCGCATTTGTTCAACACCACCTGAACCCGCAGTTGGCTGGCCTCAGCCTGCACCAGCAGACGGCTGAGGGCGTTGGGCTCGGGATCCGGCTCGGCCAGGGCCACCACCACCAGAACTTGGGTCACATTGGCAATAGCCGGTCGAGGGAGTTGAGTGCGCCGCGGCCAGATCGCCTCGATCACCCCTCGCTCCGGCCAGAGAGAGTCGGCAGCCGGCGGCAAGCCCACCTCTACCCAGTCTCCCACCATCACCGATTGCCCCATTTTTTTGAGCTTGGCCCGAGCTGTGCAGAGGAGCTCCGCCGGCATGGGCTTTTGGGCCGGGAACTGAGCTGGGATCTCGGGAAAAAGGGCGGCCAAGGCCGGATCGATGCGCACACGGTAAAAGTTGGCCTGCGCCGCTCGCACCCAGCCGGTATAGGTGGATCCCTGCTCCCCCTCTTGGGCAGCCTGTCCCGATCCCTTCCGGCTCAGGTGGCTCATGTCAAGTCCCCGCGGCGCACCCAGAGGATGTGATGCCCCTCAGGCGTAGCTTGTTGCCCCTCGATCCGATGCCCGGCCATCGCCAGGCTGTTGGGCACCTGCTCCAGGGGTTCTCCTGCATCCAGCCACAGCTCCAACAGCTCTCCAGGGGCCATGCGTTCCAGCCGCAGCTTCGCCCGTACGTAGTTGAGGGGGCAAGGGATCCCGCGCTGGTCAAGGACGAGCTTGACCTCTTGCAATGAAACAGCCTCTGGCGTCATTCTTCCTCACGCTCCCGGTTGCCGGGCATCTGGGCCAGCCCGCGCAACAACCCGCCCAAGAAACCATCCCGCTTGTTGATGCGTTCTCCGTGCAGCTCAGCCAAGCGCAGCAGCAATTCCCGCTCTTCTGAGCTGATGCGGGTGGGAATTTCCACCACCAGGGTGATTTTGTGGTCGCCCCGCGACATTGGGTTGCCGATGCGAGGCACCCCCTTACCTTCCAGGGTCAGCACCGTGCCCGGCTGGGATCCGGCGGGAATGGTCAGCTCCACCTCTTCCTCCAAGCCGGCCTTTGAGTCCACGGTGGGCACCGAGACTTTGGCCCCCAAAATGGCCTGCAGATAGCTCACCCGCACCTCCGAGAGGATGGTCAGGCCATCGCGCTGAAAGTCCGGATCCGGCTCCACAAACAGGTAGACGTAGAGATCTCCGGGCGGGCCACCGCGCCGACCGGCATCGCCTTCTCCGGAAACCCGCAAGCGGGTGCCACTGTCCACGCCGGCGGGGATGTTGATGCGCAGTTTCTTCGTGGTTTGGGCCAGGCCCTCGCCATTGCAGTTGTAGCAGGGCTCCTCCAACACCTGACCACTGCCACCACAGGTGGGACAAACCGAGACTTGGGTAAAGTTGCCAAACGGGGTGCGGGTGGCCCGCCGCACCTGACCAGCGCCACCACAGGTGGGACAGATTTTGACCTCCGTGCCGGGCTTGGCGCCACTGCCCCCGCAGACATTGCAGACTTCTAGGTGGCTGATGCGAATTTGCTTTTCGCCCCCGAAGATGGCCTCAAGAAACTCCAATTTCAGGTCAAAGCGCAGATCATCCCCCCGTACCGGCCCATTGCGGCTGCGGCCATAGCCGGCTCCCACCCCCGCAAAGTTGGTGAAAAAGCTCTCGAAAATATCGGCAAAGCCACCCATCCCCGCAAAATCCTGGAATCCGCTCGCTGCCGCGGCGGCCCCTCCCAAGCCCGCCTCTCCAAAGCGGTCGTAGCGGGCTTTCAGCTCGCTGTCGGAGAGCACCTCATAGGCACGGTTGATCTCCTTGAAGCGCTCCTCCGCACCTGGCTCTTTGTTGACATCCGGGTGGTACTTGCGAGCCAATCGTCGATAGGCGCGCTTGATCTCCTCTTTGGAGCTGTCGCGGCTAACCCCCAAGATTTCGTAGTAGTCACGAGCCATAGAAGCGCTTCAGAAAAAATTAAAGATGCAAAGATCAAACATGCTTGAGACACAACTTGTCGGGCAACACAACCAAAGCAAGCCTACAAGCCACCGAGGCCAAAGAAGAGCTGTCTCCGAGAATCCCTAGCGAGCTCCGTAGATCTCGCCACCCATCTCCAGAAGAACAGCCCGCAGCTCTTCCATTGCGTTCCGTAAAGTTGCTAAGTCTACGTTATCATTTGCCAGCAATGCCCTCAATGTGCCCGCCACCTGAGCCCCCCGCTGGATTCGAGCTTCGCTGAGGCGATTGCCGTGCTCCTGCAGGGTTTTGTCGTAGTTGTAGAGCAGGCTGTCCGACTGGTTACGGGCTTCCACCAACTGCCGCCGGCGTTGATCTTCTTCGGCATAGGCTTCCGCTTCTCGGCGCATCCGCTCGATCTCGCTGCTGCTCAAGCCGCCGTTGTTGGTGATCTTGACGCTTTGCTCGATTCCCGTCCCCTTTTCACGAGCTGAGACTTTCAAGATCCCGTTGGCATCGATGTCAAACGAGACTTCGATCTGGGGCACCCCACGGGGAGCCGGCGGGATCCCGGTCAGTTGAAAGCGGCCCAAGGTCTTGTTGTCTTTGGCCATGGCCCGCTCCCCCTGCAGGACGTGAATCTCCACCACGCTCTGGCCATCGGTGGCGGTGGAGAAAATTTGGGTTTTGCTGGTGGGGACGGTGGTGTTGCGCTCGATGATGCGGGTGAAGACGCCCCCCAGCGTTTCCACCCCAATCGAGAGGGGGATCACATCCAGCAGCAGCAGATCTTTCACCTCTCCTCCCATCACCCCTGCCTGGATGGCGGCGCCAAGGGCCACTGCCTCGTCCGGGTTGACGGAGCGATCCGGGTTTTTTTTGAAGATCTGCCGAATCTTCTCCTGAACGGCGGGAATGCGAGTAGAGCCACCCACCAGGAGCACACGGTCGATATCCTCAGGGGAGAGGCCGGCATCCCGCAGCGCCTGTTCTGTAGGCTCGACAGTAGCTTCCACCAGATCCCGCACCAACTCCTCGAACTTGGCGCGGGTCAGCTCCACTTCCAGGTGTTTGGGCCCGGAGTCGTCGGCGGTGATAAAGGGCAGGTTGATGAGCGTAACCTGGGTGCTGGACAGCTCAATTTTGGCCTTCTCGGCCGCCTCCCGCATCCGCTGCAAGGCCATACGATCCCGCGAGAGGTCGATCCCTTCCGTCTCCAAAAACTGGCGGGTGAGCCAATCGACAATTCTTTGGTCGAAGTCATCCCCCCCCAGGTGGTTGTTGCCGGCGGTGGCTTGCACCTCGAACACGCCGCTGCCCAGTTGCAGCACCGAGACGTCGAAGGTGCCACCGCCCAAGTCGAAAACCAAGATGCGCAGATCTTGATCTTGTTTGTCCAGCCCGTAGGCCAGGGCGGCTGCCGTCGGCTCGTTAATGATGCGCAGCACCTCCAGCCCGGCAATGGTGCCGGCATCTTTGGTGGCCTGCCGTTGGGCATCGGTAAAGTAGGCAGGAACGGTGATCACGGCCTGGGTCACCGGCTCCCCCAGATAGGCTTCCGCATCGGCCTTCAGCTTCTGCAGGATCATGGCCGAGATCTCCTGGGGAGTGTAGGCGCGGTCTTGCACCGCCACTTCCACCATGTTGTCTCGGCCAGGGATCACTTTGTAGGGAACCCGCTTCCGCTCTTCTTCGGTCTCGGCAAAGGTGCGGCCAATGAAGCGTTTGATGCTGAAGATGGTGTTTTCCGCGTTGGTAACCGCCTGGCGCTTGGCCAGTTGGCCCACCAAGCGGGCGTTGTTTTTGGCAAAGCCGACGATGCTGGGGGTGGTACGCCCTCCCTCGGCGTTGGTGATCACAACGGGCTGGCCGCCTTCCAAAACCGCCACACAACTGTTGGTGGTTCCCAGGTCAATCCCGATGACTTTACCCATAGCCCCCTCTTCCGGTGCCCCAAGTTTTAACCCAAGGACGCAGTTCCACGGATCTTAAAAGCATTCTGCCCAGGATCCCGCAGAAACCTTCAGGCAGTGCTTCTGCATCCGTAGCTTTACTGTAGCCTTTCTGAAGACAGATAGGCTCTACTTGTCAAGGTTCAAGCGAGCAGTTTTGCTAAGAGTTTGCAGCACTTTGGGAAGAGGCAGAGGTATCTTCGGGGCCGGCCCCCTCGCTTTGGGGAGAGGGTGCAGGGTTTGGGCTGCCTGCCGAGACGGCTACCATGGCATGACGGATCACCAAATCCCCCAGCTTATAACCTGGCTGATATTCGACGGCTACCACATCTTCGGGATAGTCGGTGCTGGGTTGACGGGCGATGGCTTCATGTAGGTTGGGGTCGAAGGGATGGCCCACCGACTTCATGCGGGAGACCCCCATCTTTTTGAGAGATTCCACCAGCAGGCGGTAGACGCTCTGGTAGCTGTTGTGCAACTCCCGCTCGCGGTCGGTTTCCAGTTTCAACTGGTGCTGGGCCCGCTCGAAGCTGTCCACAACAGGCAAGATCTCCAGCACAAATTTCTGCCGTTCTTTTTGGCTGAACTCCTCTTTTTCCCGCTGGGTACGCCGCCGGTAGTTTTCAAAATCGGCGTAGAGGCGCAGGTAGGCGTCTTCTTTTTCTTTGAGCTGCTGGCGGACGACTTCCAATTCGTGCTGGAGCTGCTTCAGGGCTTCACCGGGATCTGGAGATGGCTCGGTGCCGGCTTCTGCGGAGGAGGCACCGGCTTCTGCTTCGCTGTCTTCCAAAATCAGCTTCTCCAGTTCTGCCTCCACGTCGATCTCTTCTTCCTGCAGCTCAGGATAGGTATCTTCTGGGGCCATCGGTTGCTTCTCTTCAGCAGTCATGGGTTATGTCGACAAGCGTGAGCAATAAGCAGTAACGTCGGGTGCCCACAGTTTGGCAGTCTCAAAACCATCGCCGCCATTAGCCAAACTGGGCTCTGTGCTGATCGTATTCTACCGACTCCTCTACCAGCCAGTTAAGGTTCCTGTTGTTCTAGCCTACCAGCAAGCTGTCCTGAGGCTGGCCCAAACACTGGGGAAAGTAGATCTCGGCCAAGTTGGGAATGAGGTGCCAGTTGTGGCTGTAGATGGGCTGGATGGGGGAATGGGTGTGAATGTGGCGGGCGAGAAAGTCGCGGATACTGTCGGCGGAGATCCAGAGGGTTTGGGCTTCTTGGAACATGCTGTAGCCCCCCCCACCGCCGGCGCGGTAGTGGTTGATGGCCAGGCGAAAGGTCTGATCCGGCTGCACCGGTTGGCCGCGAAATTGTAAGGTCACCAAGCGCTCGCCTACGGGGCGGGTGAGATCGAAGCAGTAGTCGATGCCGTGGTAAAGGTCGAAGGTGTAGCCTCGTGCTTCGGGGGCCACGACGGCAGCAGGATCGGGGGGAAGATGATCGGGATCCAATTGGCGAAAATACCCAGCCGTCTGCTCAAGAGCGCGTCGCAAGATGTCGCCGGTGATCTCCAAGATGCAGAGGGTGTTGTCGTAGACGGTGAGGCTGTAGGCGTCTTGCAGGGAGATGGGGCCTGCCGCCAGGCCGGCACTGCTGCAGATGTTGACCAGGGAGAGCTCCGCTGAGAGGCTGGCCTCCCGTACCGCCTGCAATTGGGCCTGATGCAGGAGCTCTGCTAGGGGATTGGCCCCCAACCGGGCTGCCAGCCCACCGCGGTAGGCACAACGGGCCTGCCCAATGGGCTGACGGATGTAGCGCAAGGTAGCTTGGTGGTAGGGCTCGGTGAGGGCCAGGAGTTCGGGATCGGGATGGATCCCTTCTGCAGCCAGCAACTGGGCGGTTTTCCCGACAACTTGCCAGCGTCCGCCGTGGCGCTCCAGCTCCAAAGACACGTGGGAAAGGTGGCTGCCCCAGTAGCCGGGCTGCACCACCAGGGCCTTGGCCCCCCCCAGGCCGGCGATGGTCTGATGGGTATGGCCGGAGAGGATGACGTCAATGCCCTCCAGCTCTGCCAGGGCCAGCAGCTCGTTTTCCCCCCTCAGGCTTTTGTTGCTGGTCCAGCCGGAGCGATCCGGGTTGTGCCAGTGCTCTGGGGTGCGCAAAGGGGGCAATTGGCTGGGGCCGCTGTGCAGAATCAGCACCAACACGTCCACCTGGGGCCGCAGCAGCGACAGGTAGTGCTGGGCAGTTTCCAGCAGGGGGGCAAAGCGCAGCCCCGCGATGTAGTCGGGCCGCTCCCAGGTGTCGATGCGGGGGGTGGTCAGCCCCAGCAGGCCGACACGGATCCCGGCCACTTCTCGGATTAGATAAGGCCGAAACAGGGGATCCCCATTTTGGCGGAGGATGTTAGCGCACAGGGTGGGACAGCGGAGATCGCTCACAAAATCCTGCAGGACCTGGGGCCCAAAGTTAAAGTCGTGGTTGCCCGGCGTGAAGGCGTCGTAGCCGAGGGCGTTGAGGGCGTGAGCCACAGGATGGGGGGAGACCCGCTCCACCTGGGCATAGTAGGTGCCCAAGGGGGATCCTTGAATGGTGTCGCCGCTGTCAACTAGCAGGACGGGATCCTCGCTGGCTGCTCGCACGCGCTTGATCAGAGTGGCCAGCTTGGCCAGGCCGTGCTCTGCGGGGCTCCCGGTAAAGTAGTTCCAGGGATGCAGGTTGGCGTGGAGATCGGAAGTGTGGAGAATTGTTAACCGCATTCTAATATCATAACCGAAGCGAAAACTCCCATCCAAGCTCCCGTTTTCTGGGGAAGGGGGCTGTCACCTCAGCAAAAACAGCACCTGCACACAGCCCACCAAAAAACCCAGCAGCCCCCCCAAGTTGACGATGGCCTGCAGTTCTTGGCGCACAATTTGTTGGATGGCCTGCTCCAGGTCGGCGGGGGAGGTGGCGTTCACTTTGTCGGCAATCACCTGATCCAAGTTCAACACCGGGATCACCTGCATCATCAGGGATTCCAGATCCCGCTCCAGGTAGCGCTCCAGGATCAAAGCCAGGTCGGCGCTGATCTGATCGATGGAGGTGATCAACGCCTTGGAGTTGCGCAGGCGACCCAACACCAGGCTGGCCACTTTTTCCCAATCGATGCTCTCCCCCAGCCCTTTGATAACCTCTGGCCCTTGGCTGCGCAGGTAATCTTGGATCCCATCGCGGAGGGCACGACGCAACTGACGTACGGCGGAAACCGGCAGGTTTTGCAGGGAGAGGTTCTGCAGGATCTCGGTCAGGCGGCGGGGGGCGTTGATGTCTTTGAGCAGATCTTCCAAGATGGCTTCTGCCCCTTCCGGCTCCTCCAGGCAATAGGTGCGCAGGCGCAGTAGGGCGTTTTTGAGGCCAAACAAGTTGGCCACCACCCAGTAGGAGCCGGTGGCCCGCTCGCGAAATTCTTCATCCAGAGATTCGATGTTGCGATCGGTGAGAAAGTCCACTAGGTTCTGCCGCAACACCTTGGGAGGCAGCGCCTGCTTCAGGATCCACTCCGAGAGCTGCCGGGCTTGCTCAGCGTTGAGGCGCAGCTCCAGCAGCACCTGGTCGAACAGTTGGTTAATCGGCCCCTCCAAAAAGGTCTCCTGGCGGGCAAGCACCTTCACCAGGCGGGGCAACGACTCGTTAAACAGATCGGCCAAGATGCGCGCCAGCACCTGCGCCGTTTGCTGCTGTTGCTCGGGGTTTTGCAGCCGATCCAGCGCCACCCCCAGCAGCCAGCGGATCCCTGCCTGCATGCGCTCGGTTTGCAGCAGCTTGCGGGCCAAGTTGTGCAGCTCCTCTGGCGTGAGCAGGGATCCCATGATGGTCTTGGCAATCTGCTTGGCCAGGCGGGGCTGGTTCTGCGGGATCAAGCCGGGGGTGAAGGGGATGCGCCAGCCGAAAACCCGGTAGGGGCGATAGGGCCGGAAGAGCATCTTGATGGCGATGTCGTTGGTGAAATAGCCGATCACCAGCCCAGCTAAGGGGGGCACGAAGTAGGTCCAAAGGGCCATGGAGCAAACTTGGGGGGGATCTTCTCTACTCTACCGACCCGCCCCTGCTGGCTTCTTGTCAAGGCTATTGGATGATCAGGCTCTCGCTCAGTTCCAGCTCCACCAGCGTATTGGGCTGCAGCGTCACCACCCGGTCGATGTTGGTACTCCCTGCAGCAGCACCCGCCAGGCCGCCGGCCAAGATGGGCAAAAAGCCCCATCCCCCCGTGAGCACTCCCAAGGCCAATCCGCCCGCCGCCCCATAGCCCGCCCCACGGGCGACGGTAGTGCCCACGTCGGCGTTGCGATCCAATCCGACCGGGAGGGGTGCAGACTGGCCTCTAATGAGATAGGTGGAAGAGCCGATGGTGAGGCGGTTGGCCACAAAGCGGCTGCCGACGACCCGCTCTTGGGGATCGGCGCTCTCCGACTCCCGACCAGAAAACTTGAGTTCTCGGTAGATCGGCTCAAGAGTGCCCCACACCACGCTCCCCGCCGGGATCACCACCTGGCCAAAGCGATCCAGCACCGGCTCCGAAACTTCTAGGTTGCCGTTAATGGCCTGGTAGGGCTGGAAGGTGATGGGGCGGTAGACCGTGAGGAGAATACGGGTGCCGGCGGGCAGCTCGCCCCGCGCGGCCCCGGCCAGATTCCCCCCTGGACTGAGGTCGGGCCGCCGTTGGTAGGAGTAGGCCTCACCTGGCGGAGCCTGTCCACCTGGGGCCGCTTGAACGGGCACCACCGGGATTGGGGCCGGGCTCGGATCCCCCGGTGGTGGGATGGGATCCCCGGTGAGCGGCATTTGCGGCACCTGAGGCACCGGCGGCAGGGCTTGCGGAGCCGTGGAGCCGGGCGGGTTGCTGAGCAGAGGCAGGGTGGGGACGGGATTCGGCTGGGGAGCTTGAGGAGTGAACTCGAACTGCTGGGCAACAACTGCAGCCGCCGCCGCAGCCCACAACATCCCACTCACCAGCCACCCGAAGCCAACCCTTTGCCACGACGGCAAAAACGGCTGCAACGCTGAGCTCATGGATCCCGTCCAGTCACAACTGGCAGTAGCTTAACATCCTGACCAGCTCGTGCCCACTAGATTTAGTAGAGGTTAAGGGGGCGGCGGCCCTTAAAACACTATTGAGACCTGTTGAAGGCCTGGACTGGGTTTTCCCTAGGGGCTAGGGGAAGG
>NZ_JANSJB010000033.1:0-2978 GCF_047462355.1 Synechococcus sp. H55.9
CCTGGTATCTCCCCGCGCCCCCCTCCCCCCCCCCCCCCCCCCCCCCCCCAGGGAGAGGGGACGGGGGTGAGGGAAAACTTCCCCCAGGGAGAGGGGACGGGGGTGAGGGAAAACTTCCCTCAGGGAAAGGGCAGGGTGAGGGAGAAGCAACGGTCATTGCTTGGCTGTGGGCAAGAACGGTGAAATGTCCAAACCCAGCTTGCGGTTGTCAGATGCCATTGGTGCGCTCGTTTCAGCTTTCGACCAAGAAGGGGAAGGAGGCTTGGGTAGAGCCAGTGATTGAGCGCCTTGATGCCCTCACCCCCCAGCCCCCTCTCCCGCAGGGCGATGCTGCCCTCACCCCCCGGCCCCCTCTCCCGCAGGGCGATGCTGCCCTCACCCCCCAACCCCCTCTCCCCAAGGGCGATGCTGCCCTCACCCCCCAGCCCCCTCTCCCCAAGGGCGAGGGGGAGAGAACTCAGAACCCTCTCCCTCTGGGAGAGGGCAGGGTGAGGGTTCAATTCGTAGTCAAAACTGGCAAGGGCAAAGCACCAGAAGGCACAGTGGATCGCAAAGGGGCAAAGTGTATCGCCTGTGGAACTCCTGTGCCACTAGACTATGTGCGCCAAGAAGGCAGAGCAGGACGGATGGGATCCCAATTGATGGCCATTGTGGCGGAGGGACAAAACGGCAGAATTTATCTATCTCCCACCGCAGAACAGGAAGCTATTGCTAGATCTGCTCAACCCACTTGGAAACCAGGTGCAAAACTTCCTGATAACACTCGTGATATTCGTCCTCAAATTTATGGATTACCAACCTATGGCGATCTTTTCACCCCGCGCCAACTGGTGGCTCTGACGACCTTCAGCGATTTGGTGGCGGAAGCACGGGAAAAAGCCATCCAAGATGCGATCGCCGCTGGGATCCCTGATGACAATGTGCCTCTGGCTGAGGGGGGAACGGGAGCTAGGGCGTATGGGGAGGCGATTAGCGTTTATTTGGCGTTTGCTGTGGATAAAGGTGCTAACTATTGGTCAACAATTTGTGCTTGGCACTCAAGTCGAGAGATTATCATGAGTACTTTTGCCAGACAAGCAATTCCAATGGTTTGGGATTATGCAGAGGCAAATCCTTTCTGTAATTCGAGTGGTAATTTTTTGTCGGGTGTAGATCAAGCTGTAAAAATGATTACTTCTTGCCCAGCTACTTTAGATGGAAAAGTGAATCAACATGATGCTACTCTTACACACTCAGACGATGCGACCCCAAAAATAATTTCCACCGATCCGCCTTATTTCGACAACATTGGGTATGCCGATCTCTCAGATTTCTTCTATGTCTGGTTGCGTCGTTCCCTTAGTTCAATTTATCCCAACATTTTTAGCACTTTATTAGTTCCTAAAACTCAAGAACTCGTCGCTACGCCCTATCGCTTTGGTGGAGACAAACAAAAAGCCAGGGAATTCTTTGAAACAGGACTCAGCAAAGCCTTTAACCGACTGCATGACATCTGCCATGCCGATTATCCACTCACTGTTTACTATGCCTTCAAGCAAACCGAAGAAGACCCCTCACCCCCCGATTCTCTCTCCCCTCAAGAGCAAGAGGGAGTTGAATTCCCTCACCCCCCAACCCCCTCTCCCATAGGGCGAGATGTCCCTCACCCCCCAACCCCCTCTCCCACAGGGCGAGGGGGAGAAAATTCAGAACCCTCTCCCTCAGGGAGAGGGCAGGGTGAGGGAGGCAGAGCATCTACTGGTTGGGAAACCATGCTGGAAGGGTTAATCCAGTCTGGCTTAACCATCGATGGCACTTGGCCCATGCGAACCGAACTTACAGGAAACTTAAAGAAAAATGTATCTGCCCTCGCCTCTTCCATCGTCCTTGTCTGTCGTCCCCGTCCTGCCAATGCGCCCAAAGCCAGCCGTGGCCAATTTCTCAAAGAACTCAAGCGAGAACTACCCCAAGCCCTGAAACTCCTGCAACAGGGCAACATTGCGCCTGTTGACCTAGCCCAGGCCAGCATTGGCCCTGGCATGGCGATCTATTCCCGCTATGCTGCTGTTTTGGAAAACGATGGTTCTCCTCTAACAGTTCGCACTGCTCTCCAACTCATCAACCAGTACCTGGACGAATACCTTGAGGAACAAGAAGGCGAACTCGATAGCGCCAGCCGCTGGGCGGTGACCTGGTTTGCCCAACACCGCTTTGAGCCGGGCCCCTATGGAGATGCAGAAGTCCTCAGCAAGGCCAAAAATGTCAGCCTCGAATCCTTGGAAGAACTTGGGATCCTGGAAGCCAGGGCCGGCAAGGTGCGGCTACGAGAGCGCGGATCCCTGTCGCTTCCTGAGGCAGGGATCCGACTGCCGGAGAGCCTTCCTCACTGGCTGATCACCCAGTTTCTCATCCAAACCCTGGACACCCAAGGGGAAATGGCAGCCGCAGAATTGCTGGCCAGCCTGGGGGAAAAAGGCCCCATTGCCCGCGACCTTGCCTACCGGCTCTACACCCTCTGCGACAAAAAAGGCTGGGCCCAAGAAGCCCTAGCCTACAACACCCTGGTCATCGCCTGGCCAGAGATCAGCCGCCTTGCCTTGCAGACAAAGCAGAACAACATCACCCAGCCCAGCCTATTTTAATCCCCCCTCTCCCTCAGGGAGAGGGGCCGGGGGTGAGGGCTGTTCCTCAGGGAGAGGGGCCGGGGGTGAGGGCTGTTCCTCAGGGAGAGGGGCCGGGGGTGGTCGCGTGAGCGGCGCGGAGCGCTTGGGCTCTCCCTCAGGGAGAGGGGCCGGGGGTAAGGGGCTGCTCCCTCAGGGAGAGGGATCCAGGGGTGAGGGATCCAAAAGACTACAATAGCGCCAGCGCCCCCTCAAATCCTCTGAACGGGATCCCTCAAGCCGTGATCTCCCTCAACTTGCGGCCCAGCCTGGAGTTGACCGATGAAGTCTTTGAACAGCTCTGCCGGCAGAACCCTGAGCTGCGCCTGGAGCGCACCG
>NZ_JANSJB010000033.1:3078-7766 GCF_047462355.1 Synechococcus sp. H55.9
ATCCTGGAGCGGCCCACCTGCTTGGAAGGGGATCCCGTCCTCCCTGGCTTTGTCGCCGATCTCAGCTTAGTTTGGGAATAGCCTGCCCCGAGTTGCCCTCTTTTCCCACCTGCCCCTTCTTGCAGCCCTTGACCGATGGCTATCAGCAACCACGAACGTGTTGGACGCGCCCTCAATCTTCTCCGACAGGGGCTTTATCCGTTTGTCGTGCGGGAAATGCAAGCCTTTCATGGCGAGAACTGGCTGAACGTGGCCGCCGACACCTTGCCCCAGAGCTCTCCCAAGTTCAAAAGCCCAGAGCAGATCCTCGAGCAAGATGTTGCGGCCCTGCTGACCCTAATGTGGGAGCAATGGAACACCGTCTTCAGGCAAACCTTGGGTCAAGCAGAGCGCACCCTAGTCAGCGAGCTGCGCAACACTCGCAACGCCTGGGCCCACACCTGCACCTTTGGTTTTGACGACGCCTACCGCGCCCTCGATAGCGTGGCCCGCCTGCTGAGCGCCATTGCCGCTCCCCAAGCAGCCGAGGTGGAAAAGCAAAAGCAAGAGCTGCTGCGGCTACGCTACGAAGAACAGGCCAAGCGAGAAAGTCGCCGCGCCATTGTAGCTTCTCTGGAAGGCCAACCCCAAACTGGCCTCAAACCCTGGCGGGAGATCGTTACCCCTCATCCGGATGTGGCCTCTGGCCGCTTCCAACAGGCCGAATTTGCCGCCGACCTCTGGGAGGTTTACCTTGGCGAGGACTCCGCTCGCCCCGGCGGGACGGCGTCCTTTGAGTACCGGGATCCCGTCGAGTTCTACCGCCGCACCTACCTCACCAAAGGGCTGCAACAGCTTTTGATCAACGCCCTGAGGCGCCTCAGCGGCCAAGGGGGAGATCCGGTAATCGAACTGCAGACCAACTTTGGCGGCGGCAAGACCCACGCCATGCTCGCCCTCTACCACCTTTTCTCCCCCCCTTCCGGGAGAGGGAGTGAGGGCCTCCTACCCGACACAGAACCTCTTTTGCAAGCTGTTGGCCTACAGAGACCACCGCAAAACGTCAGAATAGCTGTCCTGGTGGGGAACAAGCTCCAGGCCAGCGGGATCCCTCCCTACCGGCCCGAACACAGCCAGCAAAACCGCCCCCTGATCCGCACCCTTTGGGGAGAGCTGGCCTGGCAATTGGGCGGGCCTGAGGGTTATGAACTGATGCGGCAGGCCGATGAGACTTCCACCAACCCTGGCGACAGCCTCAAGGTTTTGTTTAACCGCTATGCTCCTTGCCTAGTTCTCATCGACGAATGGGTGGCCTACGCCCGCCAACTGCACGACACTCCTGACCTGGCTGGCGGCACCTTCGACACCCAGTTTACCTTTGCCCAGACCCTGAGCGAATCGGCCAAGAACGCCAAAGATACCCTGCTGGTGGTCAGCGTCCCCTCTTCCGACATCGAAATAGGCGGCGAACGGGGCAAGGAAGCTCTGGTTCGGCTCAAGAACGCCATCGGGCGAGTCGAGTCCCCCTGGCGACCGGCCAGTGCTGAAGAAGGCTTTGAAATCGTCCGCCGTCGCCTGTTCCAGCCCATTCTTGACCCTGACCTGTTTGTGCAGCGGGACGCGGTGGTCAAAGCCTTTATGGATCTCTACCGCAGCCAAAGCCAGGAGTTCCCCAGCGAGTGCAAAGAAAGCGACTACGAACGTCGCCTCAAGGCCGCCTACCCCATCCACCCCGAACTGTTCGACCGGCTTTATGCTGACTGGTCAACGCTGGACAAGTTTCAGCGCACCCGCGGCGTCCTGCGCCTGATGGCCAGAGTCATCCATATCCTCTGGCAGCGCGATGACCGCAGCCTGCTGATCCTGCCCGCCCACATCCCCATGGACGACCAGCAGGTGCAGTCGGAGCTGACCCGCTACCTCGACGACAACTGGCTGCCGGTCATCGAAAAAGATGTGGATGGGCCCAATTCTCTTCCCCTGAGCCTCGACGGCGCCCATCCCAACCTGGGCCGCTACTCCGCCTGTCGCCGGGTTGCCCGCACCATCTACATGGGATCCGCCCCCACCCTGCGGGCTGCCAACCGAGGCCTAGAGGAGCGCCGCATCAAGCTGGGCTGTGTCCAACCGGGGGAACATGTAAACACTTTTAGCGATGCCTTGCGGCGCCTTTCCGACCAAGCCACCTACCTCTATGTGGATGGCAATCGCTACTGGGTTTCCACCCAGCCCAACGTCAACCGCACCGCCCAGGAACGGGCTGAGCAGCTTTTGCAAAACGAGCGCCACTCCATCTGGGAAGAGCTCCTCCGCCGTCTCAGAGCCGACAAAAGCCGAGGCGAATTCGGCGCCCTGCACATCGCTCCCGAATCTACCGCCGACATCCCCGACGACAGCTTGGGGGTGCGGCTGGTCGTCCTTTCTCCTCAATATCCCCACAGCCGAGGTAACCAAAACAGCGAAGGACGGGCATGGGCAGAGCAAGTTCTGCAGCGCCGCGGCAGCGGCCCTCGCTACCACAAAAACATGCTCCTATTTTTGGCTCCCGACAAAGCCAAATTGGAAAACTTGGAACGCCATACAGCTCAGTATTTGGCGTGGAAGGGAATCGAGGAAGAGAAAAACATCCTCAACCTCGATGCCTTTCAAACCAAGCAGGCCAACACCAAGCTAGAAGAGTCGAACAGGGCAGTTGATATCAGTCTACGGGAAACCTACCAGTGGCTTTTGATCCCAACTCAGCCCGATCCCCAGGGTGGCATTGAGTGGAAAGAAACTCGCTTGCAAGAACAAGACTCTCCCATTTTGCAAGCCAGCCGCAAGGCTGTTCGTGAAGGTGATCTAGTGGTCAGTTATTCTGCCCTCAACCTGCGCTTGGATGTTTTGGACAAGTTTCTCTGGCGGGAGGCAGATCATGTGAGTTTAAAACGGCTGTGGGAGTGCTTGACCCAGTACCCCTATCTGCCTCGCCTGAAAAATCAGTTGGTCTTGTTACAGGCTGTTCAAGATGGCGTTGCCTCAGAAACCTGGCGGGAAAGCTTTGCCTACGCTGAAAGTTTTGACGAAGCTAGGGGCAAGTATCTTGGCTTGAGAGCGTCAACCAGTGTCAACGCCGCCCTCAATGAAAATGGGCTGCTGGTCAAGCCAGAAATTGCCCTACGGCAACTCAACGAGCACAGCTTCCCTCCCCCTCGGCCTGATACCGATGCCCCGTCAGGGCAAGCTGAAGTAATAGCCATAAAAGATAGTAGACAGGATAAGAATCAACCCCTTGCCCCAATCTCTCCTGAGCTGCCCCGGCGCTTCTATGGCAGGGTAGAAATTGCCGATCCCTTGCGAATCAACAGAGATATTGCCACCCTCGCCGAAGAGGTGATCCGGCACCTGACCAATCTGCCGGGATCTACCGTCAAAATCACCCTGGAAATCGAAGCGGAAATACCGGAAGGCATGCCGGAGACCGTAAGGCGCACCGTAGCAGAAAACTGCCGAGCCTTGAAGTTCTGCACCCAGGAGTTTGAGAGCGATCTTTAGACAATCCGCAGCAGTAAGGAGCTCAACCTACTCTATGAGCTGCAATCTGCCCCTGCGTTGAGATCGTCCAGTTCGCTGTAGTCCGGCAGCGTGGTATCGATGGGCTGACCTTGGCGCAACACTACTCGGTCATGCTGAGGACGGGAAAGCAGCTCGTCAAACCCCCGGCCCTTGAACAGCACCAAGTCTGCCGACAGGCCCACCCCAATTTGCCCGGCCTCTACCAAGCCCATCCTACGGGCCGGGGTGGCAGTGATGGCCTGCGGCCAATCCCCGTAGGGGGTGTCCAGGTGCAGGATGCGGGTGGCCTCCCGAAACACTTCTAGGCCGTCGTGATCCCCGAAGCCGTGGAAAGGATCCCGGCAGTTGTCACTGGCTATCATCACCGGCACGCCCAAAGCCTTCAGCTCATGGAGCAGCGTTACCCCCCGCCAGCGGGGCGTGTGGCCGGGGCGGCGGTCTTGTAAATAGAGGTTACACATGGGCAGGCTGACCACGGCGATCCCCGCCTCTTTGACCAGGGCCATGGTCTGGTGGGCCACCTGCGGTGGCTGCACCGCCAAACTGCAGCAATGGCCGCACACCACCTGGCCGGAAAACTCATGGCGCAAGGTTGCTGCTGCCACGTGTCTCAACGTGAGGGATCCCGGATCCTCCGTCTCGTCGGTGTGGAAGTCGAGATCCAGCCCCCGCTCCTGGGCCAGGGCAAACACCCGCTCCAACTGCTCATCCAGCTCCGGCCCCATCGCCGCTACTCCACCCAGGATCCCGCCCAGCTCTGCCACCTTGTCCGCCAGCTTCTCCCCTGCCGGCGTGAGAAAGAAGTCCAAATGGGTCAACGTCACTGCCTGCAGCTCCAGTCTGCCCGCCCACTCTTGCCGCAACTGGGCAAACACCTCCCAACTCACCTGGGCGTGGGGGCCGTTGCAGACCAGGTGGGTGCGCACCGCCTGGGATCCATGGGCATAGCTGCAGCGCAGGCCAAAGTCGCAGCGGCGGTAGATATCCTGCCAAAGTTTTTCGTGCCTGCCGGCGTAGGCCCGCTCCATTTTGGCCCAGTCTTCCTGCTCGGCCCGGATTGCCCCGGCAAACGTGCCGTCGGGGTTGGGGGTGCGCGGCCACACGTGCCCCTTGTCCAGGTGGGTGTGGATATCGACAAAGCAGGGCCACACCTG
>NZ_JANSJB010000033.1:7866-11764 GCF_047462355.1 Synechococcus sp. H55.9
GCCGCGGAAGAGGTTGAGATAGGGATCCGTGAGCTGGCTGAGCACCGACAGGATGGGGTTCGACCAGTTCAGTTGCGGGAACCAGCTCAGCAAAATCCGCACAATCAGCAGGGCATTGTAAATGACGATGAACTGGTAAAGGGAGCGAAACAGCAAAGACGCGGCACTGCCGTAGACCAGCCCCAGAGAGAGGCCGTCTGTCCAAGGGAGCAACAAAGGGCTGAGCATCATGGTTAGAAACAGCGAGGGAACGACTCTTCAACTCATCTCAACTTAAGCGCTGTCGGCAGAGGCAGACCTGATCCAGGAGGGCAACTCAGCCGAGAGACGAGAACACTGGCACCCCTCAGGGGAGAAAGCCAGTGCCGCCTCTAGTTTGGCATGGACAGGGATCCCCTGCTTAAGGCTTTTCCTCGACAGCGCTAGAAGATATTTCCTTGACAAGCAGTTGTGCGCGGGTGGCCTGGATCGCCTCGTTCAACTCGGCAATCTTGGCTTCGAGGGTGCGGCGGGCCTGGGCAATCCGCTCTGTTTCCTGTTCCCACTCCCTCCAGTCGCTGGAGCTGGGCACAGCCGGCTCACCCGAGACTCGGAGGCGCGGCCGCTCAGGAGGGACAGAGGTGCCGTTGAGACGGTCGGGATCGCGGCGCTGGCCTTCGGCGGATCCCTTGCTCAGTCGGGGGGCCAGCACAAAGGCGATCACCCCGCCGATGATCCCGCCCAACACAGCGCCGGCTACCACACCGGCAATGAAGTCACCTTTCTGATCTGCCACGCTTTTGTCCAGCTCACCAAACTT
Source organism: Synechococcus sp. H55.9 (assembly GCF_047462355.1). Taxonomy (NCBI): domain Bacteria; kingdom Bacillati; phylum Cyanobacteriota; class Cyanophyceae; order Synechococcales; family Synechococcaceae; genus Synechococcus; species Synechococcus sp. H55.9. The sequence goes on from NZ_JANSJB010000033.1 coordinate 8,666, forward strand.
AAGCTATCTTCTTCTGTTCTACCTTTCCTGTCCCACTCCCGCCAGCAAATTCGGCCAGGGCTGGGGAAGTCGCCAGTGGCTGAGCCGCTCCAGGTGGGCTTGCATCTGTTCCCTCAACTCGGCCAAAGCATGTTGCAGATCGCCGGGCAGGGATCCCAGTGCCGCCTGCCAGAGGTGAGTTGGAGACAAGTCGGGGCTGACCACATGCCACAGCCGCTGTAGCTCCTCAAAGTGAAGGCGGTCATCTTCCGTAAGCGAAAGCACCAACTGGCGGCGCAGCTCGCGGGCCTCTTCCGACATCAAGTAGCGCAAACCCATTTGGGCAGTGGGGATCCAATCCAGCCCCCCATCGCTGCGGGCAATTTGGATCAAATTCTCCAGGCGGTTCCAGCGGAACTTGCCATCTTTAATCAGCACTTGCAGCAGCCGCTGGCGAATGCGGGGTGACTCATCCGTCAGCAGGCGCTTGGCCACGTAGGGATAGGCCACACCAACAATGCGAAACTGGGGATAGAGGCTAAGAGCCACCCCTTCTTGAGTAACCAAAGAGCGGATTACCAACGCAAAGTGGGAGGGTACCTGAAAGGGGTAGCGGTACATCAAATCGGAGAACTGGTCGGTGGCGGTTTTGAAGTTGAAGTTGCCCACCTCCTGGTTCAACACATCCGCCAGCACCGTCTCCAAAGCAGGGATCAGCTCTTGGCGGTTGACATCCGGCTGTAAAAAGCCCAGATGGATAAAATCGTCGATTAAGGCGTTGTAGTCGCGATCCACCAGGTGAACCAGCGCGTCCACCAGATATTCCTTCATTTCTTCGGTGAGCTGGTCCATCATGCCGAAGTCGATATAGGCCAGGCGGCCATCGGCCAGGGCAAACAGGTTGCCCGGATGGGGATCGGCGTGGAAAAAGCCGTATTCCAGCAACTGCTTCAGGCCAGCCACCACGCCGATGCGCACCAGTTGTCTGACCTCCAAGTTGGCGGCTCGAATCCGCTCCACATCGGTGAGCTTGATGCCGTCGATCCACTCCAGGGTCAACACCCGGCGGGTGCTGTAGGCCCAAAAGATGCGCGGCACATACACATCGGGATCGCCGCGAAAGTATTCGGCAAAGCGCTCGCAGTTTTGCCCTTCGTTCAGGTAGTCGATCTCCTCAAAAAGCTTGTAACCAAACTCATCCACCACCGCCGTCAAGGTGTTGCCCAGGTTCAGGGGCAGCCAGGAACCCAGCCAGGTGGAGGCCCAGCGGATGAGGTACAGATCTAGGCTCAGCCGCTCCCGCAGGTGGGGCCGCTGCACCTTGACCGCCACCCATTCGCCACTGTGCAGTTGCGCTTTGTAAACCTGGCCTAGGCTGGCCGCGGCCACCGGCTCGGAAGAGATCTGGGCGTAAATTTCGCTAATCGGACGGCCCAACTCTGACTCGATGCGGGCAAACGCCTCCTGGGAAGGAAAGCTGGGCAGTTGATCCTGCAGCTTGGTCAGCTCTTCCAAGTAGTCTTTGCGCACCAAGTCCGGTCGCGTCGAGAGGGCCTGCCCCACCTTGATGAAGGTGGGCCCCAGGTCGGTGAGCAGCTTGCGCAACTGGGCCGAGCGCTCCGCCACATTGCGCTCCGTCTGCCCCCACAGGCGATCCCAGCGCAGACAGAGGACAAACCAGAGAAAGGGCCAGAGAATGGCCAGCGCCCGACCGATCACCTGCGGCAGGCGCCAGCGGTAGTAACGAGCAATAAATTGCGGATCGTAAACTTCTAGGTCGGCAATCGAGGAAATCCTATTCAGCACGCTCAAGGGATCTCACAATCTGTTTTTAAAGCTCTCAATAGTTATCGTAATCTATTGTAACGGCAAAAGCCTCTTGATTCCTCTTCATCTTGCTTAACAGCACCTCCTCAGCGCTCGCCAGCCAGGTTCTTGGCCAGAGCCGACCTCCCCCGATCAAATGACGGTGTTGTCCGGGATCACCGAGTCCTTGATGATGGTGACGATGCCGTTGCTGATCCAGATCCCTTCCTCTTCCCGCTGCGCTTCGCTGACGTGATCCTTGTTGAGGATGCGGACGTTGCGCCCGATGCGGGCGTTCTTGTCCACGATGGCGTTGACAATGTGGGAGTTGGCCCCGATGCCCACCGGTGGGATCCCGGCCTCCAGCTTGGCCTGGCGCTCTTCTGCCGACTCGTAGTAATCGGCCCCCATGACCAGGGTGTTTTCTATGATGGTGTTGGCTTCCAGGCGGCTGCGAATGCCGATGATGGAATTGCGAATTTGGGCATTTTTGATGATACAGCCGTCGGCGATGATGGAATTGACGATGTGGGAATCGAGAATCTTGTTGGGGGGCAAAAAGCGCGGGCGGGTGTAGATGGGCATTTCGCTGTTGAAGAAGCTAAAAGGCGGGTTGGGCTGCTGCACCAGCGACAGGTTGGCCCGATAAAAAGCCTCGATGGTGCCGATGTCTTCCCAATAGCCCTTGAAGAGGTAAGCCTGCAGATGGTACTTGCCAATGGCTGCCGGCAGCACCTCTTTGCCGAAGTCGGTGTGCTCCTTCACCTGCAGCATCTCGATGAGGGCTTCCCGCCGGAATACATAAATGCCCATCGAGGCGATGTAGGGCTTGGCCTTGGCCTCTTCCGGGCTAAGGCCGAGGGCTTGGGTATCCACCTGACAGGCTTGCAGCAGCTCCCCCTGCGGCTTTTCCTTGAAATCGACAATGCGACCGTTCTCGCCGATCTTGAGCAGGCCAAAACCTGAGGCCACTTTTTCTTCGCAGGGGAGCACCGCCAGCGTCACATCGGCTCCGGTCTGCCGGTGATGGTGGATGAAGGGGCGGTAGTCCATGCGGTAGAGGTGATCCCCAGATAGGATGAGGAAGTCCCGTGGCTTCCAAGAGTCCATCAGCCAGAGATATTGGCGCACAGCATCGGCGGTGCCCTGAAACCAATCGGGGTTATCGGGCGTTTGTTGGGCCGCTAAAATATCCACAAAGCCGCCTGTGAAGGGAGACATGCGGTAGGTGTTGACGATGTGGCGGTTGAGAGAGGCGGAGTTGAACTGGGTGAGGACGTAGATTTTGTCGATATCGGAATTGATGCAGTTGCT
>NZ_JANSJB010000033.1:11864-15524 GCF_047462355.1 Synechococcus sp. H55.9
AAAGGGGGCACCGGCAAGTCCACCCTCTGCGTCCACGCGGCCCAGTTAACGGCTCAACGGGGCTACCGAGTTCTGCTCATCGATCTCACCTCCCAGGCCACCGCCAGCAGCTTTTACCTGGAAGAGGTGGGATCCCTGCCCCCCGAGGAAACAGTCTGGGCCAGCTTGCACCCGCAGCATCGATGCTCTTTGGAAGAGGTGATCTATTGCACCGACAAGGGGGTGGATGTGGCGCCCTCCCACAGCACCATGGCGGAAGTGGCGGCCCAATTGGCGGCTGCCGGCGATGCAGGGCAACACCTGTTGCAGCACCAGTTGGATCCCTTGCTGCCGGATTACGATTTTATCTTTCTCGATACGCCGGGGGAACTGAATGCCCTCACGGCCAACGCCCTGCGGGCAGCCCAGCGGGTGTTGATCCCGACCCGGCTCAACCGCGCCGATTTCTCCTGTACAGAGGTGACCCTACGCTACATTGAGACCCTGAAAGGTCAGTTGAGCCAGGCCCGTGCTGTCTTGACCATGCTGGACGACCGCTACTTGCCGGGGGGCATCTGGTCGGGATCCCATACCGGGCAACTGTATGTGCAAGCGCAACAGATTTTTGCGGATGTGCTTTCACCCGTTACCATTCCAGATAGCAGCGATTTGCGCACCGCTTTTGACTACGGCTTGACGGTCATGGACTATCGGCCTGGCTCGGTGGTGTGTCAGCGATTGGTGCAGTTTGTCGAACATGAGGTGCTCTTGTGACTGGATCGGACCGTAGCCTCTTTCCTTCTTCAGGAGAAACTTCCCGCACTCGGCGCAAGGCCAGTGCTAAAACCAGTTCAGAGCCCACCTCTGCAGAATCTACTCCCACGGGCGAGGAGCCGACAACGATGTCTTCTCAGTCTCCTACAGAACCAGCCCCAGAATCGCCAGAAATTGCAACTCTCAAAAGCCAACTGGCCGAAGCTCAACAACGCTTGCAGGACTACCAAAACAAAGTCTCTGCCTTGCAAGCTCAGCTTGAGCAAGTCACTGCCCATCGGGACGAATTGCAGAAGGCGCTGGCCCAGTTGCAGGCGGTGGCAGACGAGCGGGCCAAGACCATTCAGGAACTGCAAAGCCGCCGAGGACAAGCTCCACTCCCGGCTAGGCCCCAACCCTCCGCTTCCCCGCTGCAGGCGCAGAAGAAGATCATGAATCGGCCCATCTTCGACAATGTGTCGCCCACCGACGAAGATATGCCGCCCTACATGCTGGACTAGGCAGTGGGTACTATCCTGGATTGCACCCGAGGAAAGAAGGGTGTAGGGTTAGGGATCCCTGTCTGCTCGGTTGCCGTTCTGGTCTTCACGCTATGACTTCATCCCAGGCGAAGATGACTGTTTCTTGCGATGCCATTCCGCCCCATGGGGGCACTTTGGTTAACCGCATTGCCCCGCCCGAGCAGGCACAAGAGCTGCGCTCCAAAGCTGAACACTGCCCCATCCTCTACCTCGACGAGCGGGCTCAGTCGGATCTGGAGATGATCGCCATTGGGGGCTTTAGCCCGCTCACCGGCTTCATGGGGCGGGCAGATTACCAGTCGGTTCTGGAGACGATGCATCTGGCCAATGGCCTGGCTTGGTCGCTGCCGGTGACGCTGCCGGTTGCTGCCGAGATAGCCGCCGATCTCAAGGAAGGGCAGACCATTGCCCTGGCCAACGGCGAGGGCAGGCTCTTGGGCCTGTTGGAATTGACCGAGAAGTTCACCTACGACAAAACCCGCGAAGCGCAGCAGGTCTACCGCACCACCGATGAGCAGCATCCGGGGGTGAAGGTGCTCTACGAACAGGGATCCGTCTATTTGGCTGGCCCTGTAACTCTCTTCCAGCGGGATCCCCATCCCCTTTTCCCGGCCTACCAGATCGACCCGGCTCAGTCGCGGCAACTGTTTCGGGAAAGAGGCTGGAAAACGATTGTCGGCTTTCAAACCCGCAACCCCATCCACCGCGCCCACGAGTACATCCAGAAGTGCGCGCTGGAAATCGTGGACGGGCTGTTTCTCCACCCGCTGGTGGGGGCCACCAAAAGCGACGACATTCCCGCCGAGGTGCGCATGCGCTGCTATGAGGTGCTGATTGAAAAGTACTACCCCAAGGAGCGGGTCATTTTGGCCATCAACCCTGCGGCCATGCGCTATGCCGGCCCGCGGGAAGCCATCTTCCACGCCCTCATTCGCAAAAACTACGGCTGCACCCATTTCATTGTGGGCCGGGATCATGCCGGGGTGGGGAATTACTACGGCCCCTACGATGCCCAGCACATTTTCGATGAGTTCCGTCCTGAGGAACTGGGCATCATCCCCCTCAAGTTTGAACACGCCTTCTATTGCACCGTCACCGGCACCATGGCCACGGCCAAGACCAGCCCTAGCCAACCCCACCAGCGCATCCACCTGTCGGGCACCAAGGTGCGGGAAATGCTGCGCCGCGGCGAGATCCCCCCGCCCGAGTTCTCCCGCCCCGAGGTGGCCCAATTGCTGGCCGAAGCCATGCGTGAGCGCGGTTCGTCGTAGCTTTTGTAATTTCTCTGAGTGGAGGCAAAAGGGTCTGCGACCAACCAGACCCTATGTATTGATAAATTGATAAAGAGACAAAAACCCCACGCCCAAAGGCATGGGGATGATGCTGCTCTCCTAGGAAACCCTCGTCAGCAAGCTCTCAATGGGCAGCAGCAGACCTCATCCCGCCTCAAAGCGGAGTTGCTCGGGATCCACATAATAGCAGCGGGCATTGTCAACACAGATCAGCGCCCAGCCATTTTGGTCAACATCGACCAACGTATATTCGGATTGAGGGATGAAGTGGCCCTGGTGGTTGCGGGTCTCGCCTTTAACCCAAACAGTCTGACGGTTCATCTTAAAGTTCCTCCAATTTACAGCCAAAAAATCAAAAGCAGGACTCAATTTCAATGCAAGTCAGTGCAAGAAGTGTCACATCAAACAGAACTAGGATGCACCAAACCCCTCGCATCTCCTCAAAGCCCAACCAATCCATAGGCTTGGGTGTGATGCAAGCTAGCTCACAGCGGTGAATAAATACCGTCTTGCGATTTGGTAAGAGAAGTCTAGCACCAACTCTATGAGAATATTGTTAAAAGTTGCAGATTAAATTGACAAGCTCTAGATTTTCCTAAATTCTTGTTGCAAAATTGCGTCAAGCCTGCCTAATTTTCTTCAAATAGCCACTGGTGCATCTTGCTCAGGTGAGGCCAAGCGGGACGGCGCTTCCCTCCCTCTGCCAAGTTGGATTTGACCCCCTCGATCTGCTCGGGATCCCGCGCCAAGATTTGCTTGATGGTCTCCACCTGCTGGCGTACCCCCGTTTTTTTCAGCTCCAGCATCGCCAAAGTCAAGTTCACCCGCGGCTGGGCGTCCACCGGATCCAGCTTCACGGCAGTTTGGGCGGCTTTCAGGGCTTTTTCCGCTTGCCCCTCCAAAAGATAGAGCCAAGACAGGCAAGTCCAGGCTGCTGCCGCCTTCGGGGATCCCTTACAGATAGCCTCAAAGGAAGGGATCAGCGTCTTGGCTGCTTCCCCCGCCTCGTAGCGCCGGATCCCTTCCTGAAACAATTCTTCAATGGCTGCGCTCATCGTTCTCAATTGAGCATAATGACGTATTGACAAATGTGC
>NZ_JANSJB010000033.1:15624-21722 GCF_047462355.1 Synechococcus sp. H55.9
TGCAAGGCTATTCTTGCCTGTTCGCCCATCTGTTGTAGCGCACCGGTGTCGGGGAGAGGGATCCCTTCTCCTTCCGCCAGCCAGAGCCAGTACTCGATGTTGCCGGCAGGGCCGGTGATGGGCGACCAGGTATAGCCCTGCACCTGCCAGCCGCGGGCCACTGCCGCCTGCATCACCGTCTGCAGCACGCGGGCATGGATGGCCGGATCCCGCACGACTCCCTTTTTGCCCACCTGGCCTCGGCCCGCCTCAAACTGGGGCTTGACCAGCAGCAGAGCCTCCCGCGGCGACCGCAACAGCTTCCACAAAGGATCTAACACCTTGGTTAGGGAAATAAAAGAGAGATCCACCACCGCCAGATCCGCCCAGCTTGGGGTGGGCACCTCGGTTCCGTAGAGATCGGCCGGCTGCAGGTGGCGCAAGTTGGTTCGTTCTTTGAGGATCACCCGCGGGTCGGTTCGCAAAGACCAGGCCAACTGCCCATAGCCCACATCCACCCCATAGACCCGCTGGGCCCCCTGTTTGAGTAGGCAATCGGTAAAGCCCCCCGTGGAGATGCCCGCATCCAAACAAATACGGCCCTGCACCTGAACAGAGAAGGTTTGCAGCGCCCCCTGCAGCTTTTCTCCCCCTCGCGAGACAAAAGCAGGCTTACACTGGATGTGGATTACGGGATCCCCGCTCACCCAGGCTCCAGCCTTCTCCGCCCGCACCCCATTGAGGAGAACTTCGCCTGCGAGGATGGCGCGCTGGGCCTGCTGGCGGGAAGAGAAATATCCCCGCTCCACCAACCAGCTATCCAGGCGCACCCGCTCGGCCATCTCACTACTGCTGTTAACAGCTCCTACCCGATTTTCCAATTTCTCAGGATAGGAGAGCGGGATCCCTCTCGACCAGATCTGGCTTGGCGCCAGCAGAAATTGGCGGGGGATTAGCCAAAGCGTCCGCTCACGTATTCTTCCGTCTCGCGATTGACGGGAGAGTTGAAGATCTTCTCGGTGCGGTCGAACTCCACCATGCGTCCGTAGCGAACCCCTTCGTCGTCCACCTCGGTGTTAAAGAAAGCCGTAAAGTCAGAGACCCGCGCCGCCTGCTGCATGTTGTGGGTGACGATGATGATCGTGTAGCGACGCCCCAATTCCTTAAGCAGCTCCTCAATGCGCAGCGTGGAGATCGGATCCAGCGAGGCGCAGGGCTCGTCCATCAGGATCACTTCCGGCTGAATGGCCAAGGTGCGAGCAATGCAGAGGCGCTGCTGTTGTCCGCCGGAGAGGGAAAGACCGCTCAGCTTTAACTTATCTTTCACCTCATCCCAGAGAACGGCCTGGCGCAACGCACGCTCCACCAGCTCGTCCAGATCCCCCTGATAGCCGTTGATCCGTGGCCCAAAGGCAATGTTGTCGTAGATAGATTTGGGGAAGGGGTTGGGCTTCTGAAACACCAGGCCAACCCGCCGGCGCACCTCAGAGGGATCCACATCGGGGTCGTAGATATTTTTTCCGTGAAAAATGACCGAGCCTTCTACCCTTGCTCCCGGGATGAGATCGTTCATGCGGTTGAAGCAGCGCAAGATGGTGCTCTTGCCGCAGCCTGAGGGGCCAATGAAGGCTGTGATGTGATTTTTCGGGATCTTCAGGGAAACCTGCTTAACCGCTAGGTGGGAGCCGTAGTAGACGCTCAAATCCCGCGTCTCTAGTTCAACCTCCAAACGGGTGGATTTCTCAGGAGAGCCGGACTTGTCAGAGAGTGGAGAGCGCATAGGAGTACCGAAGGAGATAACGTCACTGCAAAGCCTAGATTGGGTTAAAGCAACAGGTGAGAGGGATTAGATGGTGATGGTTTCCTGCCGACGACTGACGATGAGCCGGAAACTGACTGTGGTGATCAACACCAAAATCACCAGAGCCAAAGCCCCTCCCCAGGCGATCTTCTGCTGGTTTTCAAAAGGAACGAGGGCAAAGTTGTAGATCAACACAGCCAGTGAGGCTACTGGCTTTAACAGACCGCTGGGCCAGAGGAAGCTAAACAAAGCAGTGAAGATCAGGGGCGCTGTCTCACCCGCAGCGCGGGCAATGGCCAACGTCACCCCCGTCAGGATCACCGGCAGAGCTGCCGGCAACACCACGCGAAACACCGTCTGTACCCGCGAAGCTCCCAACGCATAGGCAGCAGCCCGCGTATCTGCCGGCACCAGGCGCAGCGCCTCTTCACAAGACAAGATAATGATGGGCAGAGTCAACACCGATAGAGCCATCCCGCCGGAAAGGGCGGAGAAGGTCTTGGTGGAGAGCACCAGCACCCCGTAGGCAAACACCCCGGCAATGATAGAGGGAACCCCCGTCAACACCTTGATGATGAAGCGCAGAAAGGAAGCTGTGGGGCTGTTTTGGCCAAACTCCGAGAGATAGATGGCAGCAAACAGTCCGATGGGGAAGGTGATGGCGATAGCAATCGACACCACAATAACCGTCCCCAGCACCGCATTGCCAAATCCCCCCACCTGATCGCCGGGAGGAGGGGGAAGTTGGGTCAGCGCTTGCCAGTTCAAGCGCTCGATGCCTCTGGTGAAAACGTAGTAGAGGATGAGAACCAGCACGAAAATGGCAAAGATGCTGGAGAAAACTGTCAGCGCTGTCATTCCTACATCCAAGAAGACGCGCCGCCAGGACTTTGCTCTGCGCTTGAACAAATTGCCTTGCTCTACCGCCTGAACTTGCGTCGTCATGTTCCTCTACTCCCGCGAAGCTGTCAACGCGAACTTGACACGGCGTATCATCAGCTCCGCCGCAATGTTAACTACCAGAGTGATGGCCAACAAAATCAAGGCCACATACATGAGCGCTGCCACCTGCTCAGGGCCTGCTTCTGCAAACTCGTTGGCCAACAGGGCTGGGATGTTGCTGGCAGGAGCTAGGAGCGAGACGCTAATACCGCGGGCATTGCCGATCAACATCGCCACTGCCATCGTCTCCCCCAAGGCACGTCCCAAACCCAAAACCACCGACCCCAGCATGCCGCCAATGGCCGCCGGCAGCACAACACCAAAGATGGCTTCCCAGCGAGTGGCCCCCATCGCATAGGCAGCCGCCCGCAACTCCGGCGGAACGGCCACCAGCACTTCCCTGGCAATGGCAGTGATGATGGGGATGATCATGATCCCCAAGACAACCCCTGCCGTCAGCATCCCCGGCCCCACCGGTGGCGTACTGAAAATGGGCAACCACCTGAAGTTCTGGAACAAGAACATCTGAATCGGGCGAAAGAAGGGAATGAAGATAAACAACCCCCAAATGCCGTAGACCACGCTGGGAATGGCTGCCAGCAGCTCCACCACGATGATCAAGACTGTGCGCAAAGACTTGGGCAAAAAGTCCTCGCTCAAAAAGATGGAGATGCCGAAGCTAAAAGGAACGCCCACGATCAGGGCAATCAGAGAAGTCACCAGGGTGCCGTAGATCTGGGGCCAAGCGCCGTAGTTGTTCTCAACAGGATCCCAGGTGGTGCCCCAGAGAAAGCCCAGCCCGAACTTCTGAATGGCAGGTAGCGACTGAATCCCAATCTCCAGGGCAATCCACAACAGCAGCAAAGCCGAGAAAAAGACGGCAATCCGCGTTGCCCAGATGAACAACCAGTCGCGCCGGCGCTGGAAGACGGGCCGGGGCCGAAATAGAGAACTGCTCTCCGAAAAAGTAGTAGTCATCTGCCGGGTGCGGGGTACAAACTTCTACGGAGTGATGTTTTCCAGAGCAGCCAGAGCTTTCTGCCGCGTTTCTTCCGGCAAAGGCACATAGCCCAGCGGCTCCGCGAAGGATTGCCCTTCCGTGAGGCCGTAGCGGAGAAACTCCTTGACAGCTTTGGAGGTTTCAGCTTTGGGGTAGACTTTGTAGGCCAAGATCCACGTGTAGCCCACAATGGGGTAGGAGTCTTCCCCGGCGGGATCCGGGTCAACCCCCAACAGCCGCTCGTCGAGCTTGATTTTGGCCAGCGCTGCCTGCTCCGTCTCAACTTTGGGGGTGACGAACTTGCCCGACCGGTTTTCCAGGCGAGCGATGTTCAGGTTGTTGAGCTTGGCGAAGCCGAACTCTACATAGCCGATCGCGCCAGGGATCTGCTTAATCTGCTCGGAAACGCCTTCGTTACCGCGAGCTCCCACCCCGGTTGGCCAGTTCACGGAAGAGCCACGACCCACTTTTTGCCGCCATTCCGGGCTAATGGCGTTGAGGTGGGTGGTAAAGATGTCGGTGGTGCCGCTGCCGTCGGAGCGGTGCACAACGGTAATCGGCAAATCCGGGAGAGTCACCCCTGGATTAAGGCCGGCCAGCAGCGGATCGTTCCAGTTCTTAATTTTGCCCAAGAAGATATTCACCAGCGCCAGGCGAGAGAGGCGAATTTCGGGGCCCACGCCGGGGATGTTATAAGCTGGCACCACTGCCCCCCCCACCATCGGCACGGCCACCATGCCCTTGGGAGGGTTGGCTTCACTCTCGATCTGGCTGATCTCTTCGGGACGGGGCACACTGTCGCTGGCGCCGAAATCGACAGTGCGAGCCACAAATTGCCGCCGTCCGGCACCGCTCCCCACCGACTGATAGTTGACTTGGATGTTAGGGTTTTTCTTGCCAAATTCCTGAGCCCAAGTTTGGTAGATGGGAGCCGGGAAAGTAGCTCCAGCGCCGTTGATGGTTACGGTCTGCTGAGCAAATACCCGCTGCCAATTTGCCTGGCTGGCCGCAAACCCAGCAACAGTGGCAGAGACAGACTTCAGGAAAGAACGACGTCCCAAGGAGCGCAGCATCAACATACAGAAATCTCCCAGATGAAGATGGTGTCTCGATCCAACTCTGAGTGCTCTAACCTCAGAACCTGCTCAAGCCGGGCTGATCTCAAAAAAACAAGGGATCCTGTTAAAGATCCTTGCCACTCTGGTTCTTGTCGTTAATGTAATATAACGTTCATCCTTTTTGGTTAACGCGAGGTTAAAATCAGGTTATTTCTGACTACAGCTAGCCCCCCTTGTCGCTCTTTCCAGGGATCCCTTGCAGCGGAGAACACCATCGATCGAAGAAACGCGGCGTGAAGACCCCCGGATTCAAGGGCCTACGGCTGGGCTCTGGGGCCGGCTGAGTTTTCCGAGCTCTTTGGGCTGACATCAGCTTGGCAAATGCTTAGAATGAAAGGCTGTCGAGAAAATCAGTGCTTTCCTCCATGTCTAAACGCAATGTGCAAGTTGTGCTGCGCCAGGCGATCCCTGGCTTGGGCAGCCCCGGAGAGGTGGTGAGCGTCAAGCCTGGCTATGCCCGCAACTACCTTTTCCCGCGGCAGATGGCGGTGCGGCTTACACCTGGGCTTCTCAAGGAGCAGCAGATGCGCCGGGAGCAGGAAGCTGCCCGCAAATTGGCGGAGAAGCAGCAGGCGGAAAACTACAAAAAGGCTTTGGAGACCATCGGTCGCTTTGTCATCCGCAAGAAGGTAGGCGAAAACGATCTGCTTTTCGGACAGGTGACCACCAGCGACATTGCCGAGGTGGTGCTGGCTACCAGCGGCCTCGATATCGATCGCCGCAACATCCTGCTTAATGAAGAAATCAGAAAAACCGGGGTTTACCCCGTGCAGGTCAAGTTACACCCCGAAGTAACGGCTACGCTGCGCATTCAGGTCACGCCTGACTGAGAGCAGGGATCCGCGGAGAGAGGCTCTGTGGCCGGCGGGTATGCTCACTGAGCCCGTTGCTCTGAGGCGTATGGCCGAGAGGCTGGGTTGGTTTTTCTATCCTGGCTTGTGGTGATTAGCGATTACGACTTGACGGGTGGGGATCGGCTTCCGCCTCAAAACATAGAGGCTGAGGAGGAGATCCTGGGGGCTATTCTTCTCGATCCCGAGGCATTGGCGCGGGTGGTGGAGTTCCTGCGTCCCGAGATGTTTTACCTCTCGGCCCACCAGGAGATTTACCGGGCTGCCCTGCATCTGCACAGCCAAGGCCAACCCACCGATCTGATGACGGTTTCTGCCTGGCTGGCGGATCACCACCTTCTGGAGCGGGTGGGGGGGACAGGGGCAATTCGTCGTCTGCTGGAGCAAACGGTTAGCAGCGTCAACAT
>NZ_JANSJB010000033.1:21822-24107 GCF_047462355.1 Synechococcus sp. H55.9
AGCCTCATCCCTGCTTCTGAGGTTTTGGTGAACATCTTCTCGGATCTGGAGGAGAAGTTCCAGAGCGGGGCTCAGATCCCTGGGATCCCGACCAAATTCATCGACCTCGACAACCTGACCCAGGGCCTGCAACGCTCGGATCTGGTGATCCTGGCCGGTCGCCCCTCGATGGGGAAAACCAGCTTGGCCCTTAACATTGCCCAAAATGTAGCCGCCTACGTCAGGCAGCCGGTGGCCATTTTCAGCCTAGAGATGTCGCGGGAGCAACTGGTGCAGCGGCTTTTGGCCAGCGAGGCCCGCATCGACAGCAGCCGCCTGCGCGCGGGGCGCATCAGCGAGCACGAGTGGCAGCGTCTGGGGCAGGCGATTGGCTTTTTGTCGCAACTGCCCCTGTTTATCGACGACACTCCCGATTGCACCGTTACGGAGATTCGCTCTAAGGCGCGGCGCTTGCAGGCGGAGCAAGGAGGAACGTTGGGGCTGGTGTTGATCGACTACTTGCAACTGATGCAGGCATCCGCCGCCGACAACCGAGTACAGGAACTGTCGCGCATCACCCGCGGCCTCAAGGCGCTGGCCAAAGAGCTGATGGTGCCAGTGCTGGTGCTCTCTCAGCTCAGCCGGGCAGTGGAGTCGCGCTCCGATAAGCGTCCGCAACTGGCGGATTTGCGGGAATCCGGCTGCCTGGCGGGGGATACCCAGGTGATGGACGTGGATCGGGGCAAGCTCTGGCGGCTGGAACAACTGGCGGCCCTGCCAGCCTCAGCAGAACTGCCCCGCCTGCTCAGCCTCAACGGGCGCGGGCGCCTGGTGCCCCAACAGCCGGTGAAGGTGTTTTGCAGTGGCCGGCAGCCCACCTGTCTTTTGAAAACCCGCCTCAACTTCTCCATTCACGCCACCGGCAACCATCCTTTCTTGACGTCAGAGGGATGGAAACCCCTCGACGAGCTGCAACTGGAAGAGGAGGTGGCGGTGGTGGTACAGGAAGGGTTGATCTGGGATCCGGTGGTGTCGATTAGCGAGCCGGGGGAGCCCCAGCCGGTCTACGACATCGAAATGCCCCGCCACCACAACTTTGTGGCCAACGGCCTGCTGGTACACAACAGCATCGAGCAGGACGCCGATGTGGTGATGATGATCTACCGCCCGGAGTACTACGATCCCAACACCAGCGATCGCGGCATTGCCGAGGTGATCATCGCCAAACATCGCAACGGTCCCACCGGCACCGTGCGCCTTTTGTTTGAAAGCCAGTACACCCAGTTTCGCAACCTGGCGGATCCCTATCGCTAAAGGCAAACCCGCTGGTGCCTGGTTCCTCCGGCAATTCCAAGAGCAAGGCAGGGGGGTGTTAGCTTAGGATAGCTGACAGCTTCAGCCGAGCTTGGCCACTGCCCTTTTTATCCCCTCATGTTTAAAAACGTTTTAATTGCAACCGATTGCCAAGATGGCCTGCAAAGGTTTGGCAAGTGCTTAGATGCCCTACACAGCAACGGCATTCAACGCCTTGTTTTCTTGCACAGCCTGATTTGGAAAGATGACGATATCGGCCTTCCCGAAGACCCCACCCCCAAAATAGAAACCAAGAAGGCCCAGTTTCGCCAGCTTTTGGGCACCATTCCGGAGGGGCTGGAGGCTAAGGTTTTGGTGCAGGTGGGCCAGCCGGTGGATCTGATTTTAAAAGGGATCCAAACTTACAGCTCCGACCTGCTGATCACAGGCATGGGGATCCACAACCTGCTCACGGAAAAACTGTTTGGCAGCACCACCGTGGAGCTGCTGCCTAGGTTGAACATCCCCCTGCTGGTGATGCGCCCGCAACTGCTGGCCGTCTTTACCCTCGAGGAGCTGCGCCTGCGCAGCCGCCACCTATTTCGCTCTCTCCTGGTGCCTTTTGACTTTGAGGAGCCGCGCCGGCAACTGCTCAGCCGTCTCGGCCAACTGCTGCCGGGGACTTCCCAGTGCCAATCGGTTACCCTGCTCTATGTGGTGGATCCCGGCGCCCGCCGCAACCAGGGAACGCCGGTGGAGGTGCTCAAACGCAAGGCTGAGGCCGATTTGGCTCAGGTAGTCGGGCCGTTGAACGAGCAGGTGCAGCCGCTGCAGGTGCGGGCTCTGGTACGGGTGGGATCGCCGCTGCAGGAGATCCTGGCCACCGCTGCTGCCGAGGACGTAACTGCCATCGCCACCGCCTCTCCGCGGGTGGGCAGCTTTTGGGAGTGGTCGGTTCGCAGCCTCACCGGCGAGATCCTGCGGCAAAGTTGGCATCCGGTGTTGTTTTTCCC
>NZ_JANSJB010000034.1:0-14174 GCF_047462355.1 Synechococcus sp. H55.9
TTGCGGACGTACTCGAGCTGAAGGGCCTAGGGCGTCGCAGGCGCATGGGAAAGGGCTCCGGGATCCAAGACTTTTGATCGTTCTTAACGGGTGCTAGCTCAGCACCCAGCGCTGGAGAGCAATGCCAAGAAGCAGGCCCAGGCCGCCAAAGCGCAGCACCTGCCAAAAGGTGGCGGGGACAGGGTTAAACACTTCCAACAGGTAGGCTTGCAGGCGTTGCTCCAATTGGCTGACTTCCGCCTGAATTTCAGCCCAGTGTTCGGGGGAAAGCTGGGACAGGCGCTCCAGCTCGCGTAGGTCGACCAGCCGCGCTTGCAAGATCTCGAGCTTGGTTTGCAGAGCCTCAAGCGAATCCGGGGAATCGGGAGGAGCGGTCACGGCTGTGCCTCGGCTGGGGGGGCGGGGGAACGGGGTCGGGAAAATCCGGTTTGGATCTCGTTGAAGGGCTTGGCTTTGATCACCCCTGGGGGGACGGGATCCAGGTGGAAGAGGGCGCGAATGGCGTTTTCCACTTCCGTGATGGGGCGGTTGCCGATGGATTGATAAGCAATGTTGCCCTGGGAGTCAAAAAGAAGGGTTTGGGGCACTTGGCCGCTGTAGTATTGGCCACGCTCATCCCCGGGCAAGAGGGAATCGACAGAATAAGGGATGAAATAGACTCCCAGCCCATAGCGAACTTGCAGGTTGGCCAGGGTGGCAGCGTATTTTTTGCAATCGCTGCTGTCGTCGATGTAGTAGACGAGGAGGGCCGGGATCCCTTGTTCTTTGGCCTGCTTCAGGGAGACACGAGGGGGGATCATGCCGCCGTT
Organism: Synechococcus sp. H55.9; assembly: GCF_047462355.1. Taxonomy (NCBI): domain Bacteria; kingdom Bacillati; phylum Cyanobacteriota; class Cyanophyceae; order Synechococcales; family Synechococcaceae; genus Synechococcus; species Synechococcus sp. H55.9. Next base: position 810 of record NZ_JANSJB010000034.1, read on the forward strand.
GGAGCCGTAGAGGGCAAAGATGTTGCCGTCGTAGCGGTCGTCGTTGAGGAGGGCATTGGCAGGCGGAGACAACCAGCCCATGAACACGACGCACAAAGCCACCAGGAGAAGGCGCAGCCACAGCATGATTTGGAGAGGATTGTCGAGCAAAGAGGGGGCTCCCTCATTGTGCCATTTTGCTCTGGCGCCGCACTCCCCCTTCCAGTTTGCGGTGGGATCCCCTCATGGACGTTGGATAATGGTCTCGATCCGCCGTTGTTTTTTCACTGGATCTACGCCCACCAGCCGGATGTAGTCCTTGGGAAAACGGCTGAGGCACTGCTCGACAGCCTGACAGGCAGCGGCCCATTCTTTCAGGTGGGCAACTCCACACTCCTGCCAGGAATGAACCCGGTAGCGGCGCGGATCCGCGTGCTCCACCTGGATTTCGTATCCTTGCGCCAGGATCTGGCGAATATGGGCCTGCACTTTTGGGTTGAGCGGAACGGGGGGAGGATCGACCGAGTGAGCAGCCCCAGGAGGGGATGGCGGGGAAGCGGGAGGCGGCTCCTGGGAGGCGGAGCGCTTGAGGCCAAGGTATTCTTCGGAGAGGCGACGGGCTTCTACTTGTTGTTGCTCGGCTTTGAGCTGGTGGCCGGCCTGGATCAACTGCTCCAGAGAAAATCGCGGCGGCGGAAAGTGGGGGGCGCCTTCTTTGCTTTTGAGCAGGCGAAAGGCTATGCCCTCTAGGCCCACTTGTTGGATCAATTGCCATACCTGCTCGTCGTAAAGTTGGGCGCGCAGGGCGCCGAAAAAGTCGATGGCCTGTTCAGGAAAAGTGTCCACCAGGCGCTCGACTTCCTCCAGCGACAGCCCGTCAGCCTGAAAAATGCCGTGAACGATGTGAATGCGGTCGGTGCGGCTGGGCTCCCAATAGAACTTGCGCATGCGCCCATCGCGGATGAGGGGGGCATAGAGGGTGGAAAAGTCATTGCCGGTGGCGATGATGGGCACGCGTGGCAGAGGCTTGGGATCGTAGCTGCCGGGAAGCTGCACGTTGGTGGGGTTGTCGGCGATGTTCATCAAGGTGGCGCTGACCAGTTGGGTGTTGACGGTGTACTGGGTCATGGTGTTCAGACGGCCAGCACCGGCATCCAGGTCGTTGATCATCAGCACGGCCATCTGGCCAAATTTGCGGATGTGCTCGGCAGCTTCACGGTAGCGCAGACGGATCATGCGAGCCGGATCCCCGGCGTCGGGACTTTCCAGCTCACCGCCGGAGATGTGAACGGCATAGACCTTCATGCGCTCGAAAATCAGGTTGCACTGAAAGGTCTTGCCCTCACCCTTACGCCCGTGGATGCCCAAGATGAGCGGAACCGGCACGTCCGGCAAAGGGAGATGATTCTTCGTCAGGTGCAGGGCGACGACCTTGAGGAAGGTGGGGGCAATGTAGTAGCTCATCCGCTCCGGGTTAGCTGGCTGTTTGCTATTTGAGGATACCTCTTCGGCAGAGGGCTACAGGCTCAAGCGGCAAAATGGATGCGCAGGTAGTCTTCTTCCATCTTGGCGCGGGCCGGGGTCATGGCTGCCAAGGTCTGGGGCAACACCAGGTTGCGGCGGTGGTTGCCGATGCGGATGTTCAGCTCATCCCCAGTTTTGCTCAGTTCCACCTGCTCTTTCGGGATCCCGGGCAAGTACAGATCCAGGCGGTACTGGCCGTTGTCGGTGACCACATGCATCGTTTGCTCGGTGTAGAACACTTCCGCCGGGTTGCGCTCTCCCCAAAGGTCTTTTTTCAGGCGGGCCAGGGCGTCCCACCCCACCAACTCCTCGGAGTACAGCGGGATCTCCACCACCGGTAGAGGAGCAAAGTTCTCGTGGATCTCCCGGCGATATTTTTGTTGGGCGGCCTTCCAGGCAGCAAAGTAGGGATCCACCACTCCATCCGGCAGAATGCGGTTGGCAATCACCAAATCGGTGGCGACGCCGTAAAGGCTGAGGTAGGCGTGGGCCCGCAGCGATTCTTTGATCACCATCTTTTCGGGGTTGGTGACCAGCCGCACCGAGGTGATGCGGTTGTTGGTGAGGATGCCCTCCAGCCGCTCGATCTTCTGGTAGAACTCGTAGGGGGCATCCAGTACCTGGTCATTGGGCAGGGGGATCCCGGTCAGTCCCTTCACAATTGGCTCGGCAATAGGACGCAGCATCTGCGCCAAGCCCTGCAGGGGCTTGTAGAACTTGCGCATGTACCAGCCGGAAACATCCGGCAAACTCAAAAGGCGCAGAGCCGTGCCCGTAGGGGCTGAGTCGATGATGAGCACATCGAACTTGCCCTCGTCGTAATGGCGATTGACCCGCACCAGGGCAAAGATCTCGTCCATCCCCGGCAAAATGGCCAGCTCCTGCGCCTGCACCCCATCCAGCCCACGCGCCTGCAACACCTGGGTAATGTAGGTTTTGACGGATCCCCAATTCAGCTCCAGCTCGTTGAGGGCATCCAGCTCCGCGCCCCAAAGGTTGGGTTTGACCTCCACCGGCTCATGGCCCAAGGGCTGATCGAAGCTATCGGCCAACGAGTGGGCCGGATCGGTGCTCAGCACCAAAGTTTTCAGGCCGATCTCGGCACAACGCCAGCCGGTCGCCGCTGCCATCGAGGTTTTGCCGACCCCACCCTTGCCGGTCATGAGGATGATGCGTTGCATGAGAGCGCCATTTACATTCTTTTACAGGATAGCTCTAGCCTAGCCGATTTGCTCTGCTCTTTGAGAGGTAGCCGAGGAGCTGGGGTGCAGCCAGCAGGTAAACTATTGATTTGATTGCCGATCGTGTCGGCGGGACGGAGTCCTTGAAATCAAGCCTGTTGCAGGCATGTGGGAGGTACGTGATGATCTGTCGCTGGCGGAGTGTGTTGCTGGTTGCCATCCTGACATTGGGGCTGTGGCTGGGATCGCTTCCTGTACAGGCGGCTGCCGGCTTGCCCCGAGAGCTGCAACAACTGGAGCAACAGGTGGAGCGGCTGCAAAGCCTGGTGGAGGCGGAGGACTGGTTGGAGATCCGCTCCTACATCCACGGACCGATGGGCCTGACCCGCAAGACCTTGACCGGCCTGGCGGCCACCTTGCCGGATCGGCAAAAGCGGGAAGTGCTGCGCCTGGCCAAGGAGATGGGCCGTAGCCTGGAACAACTGGACTTTGCCGCCAAAGCCTATGACCAACCGGAGGTGGAAGCAGCCCAGGCCAAGGTGAAAAAGACGTTGCAAGAGTTGGAGGCCGTGTTTTCCTAGGCTGTGTTGAGCTAACCGTCATTTCAAACGGCAATGAAACGGTTCGTTACGTCCATCCCCAGCTCCCCTCTCCCTGAGGGAGAGGGGCTGGGGGTGAGGGATGTCTCTCAGGGAGAGGGGCTGGGGGTGAGGGATCCAGAAGACGCTGGCGCAGCGAAACATCCCAAAAAGTTAGAAAAAATGGGGATCCCTGAGCGGGGATCCCCGATTTGGTTGATCGATCTGTATCTGGGCCAAGCTAGGGCTGCCGTCGGAAGCTCTTCACCTCCAAGACCGGCCCCACCTGAGCCACCGTCACCATGTCTTCTTTGAGCTGTCCCTGGATGGTGACTTCCAACCCCTCTTGTAAGAGCTCTTTGGGGGCGCGGAAGAGGGCATAGTGCTGGCCGGAAGGCAGGGTCAGCACCCACACCCCTCCTTCGATATCCAGGAACTGGATGGTACCGCTGTATTCTTCCATCACCGCCTCAGCGCTAGACCGGTGCTGTTGGACTGGGACTCCAGGATGGCTTGTGCTCCCAAATAGGCCAGGCCCAGGCAGAGCAGGCCATTGAAGAGCAAAAAGGAGCGACCCAGCCAAGCAGAGGATCCAAGCCATACTACCCCCTCATAGAACAGAGATCCGGACAAGAGCAGATGGGAGGCCATGCCGATAGAGAGGCCGATCACCGCCCAGCGCCAGCGCCGATGGCCCAGGAGCAGCACCAGCAACAGGCCCGGGATCAAGACGCTGGCAAACAAGGGGTTCAAAGCGTTGGTTTGGGCCAAGGCGGTGCCCAGCTCCGGCAGGGAGCTCCCCGCCAATTGGAAGGGCCAGCGAGGGGCACCCACAATGGCCAAGCCCTGCAGTGGGAAGAGGCCGGCGCTGCCCAAGAGGATCCCGGCCAGCAAAGGCACTGTTGCCCGCATCGGCTTGGGAGCCAGCCACCAGCGGATCAGCACCAGGATGATGTAGCCGCCTATCACCATCAGCAGCTTGGGCACCAGGGCAATCGGGCCGCCATCAAACCAGAAGCGCGGGTTGAGGTAGCCGTTGTTGTTCAGGTATTGCAGGAAGTCCTTCAGCCACAGCACCAGGGGGTTCTCCTCTTGCTGACCGGTGGCTCGGGCCAGCGCCTTGGCAGCATCCAGACGACCGGCCCCGTAGAAGTTCTGTTTGTCGCCGGGCACCGGGGTGGCCGACATCTTCAGCACCTCTTCCACCTTGTCCGGGTCTTTGATGCCCTGGGCTTGGATCAGCGCCGCCACGCCGGCCACGTGGGGAGTGGCCATGCTGGTGCCTTGGAAGTAGGCAAAGACCGGCTCGTTGGGGTTGCGGCGGTTGATGGTCTGCTGCAGAATGCCGTACTCAGGGTGATCGGGGGTTTTGGCGCCGCCCGGGGCAGAGATGTCCACCCCCACCCCATAGTTGGAGTAAGGGGCTTTGCTGCCATCGGGGCCGGTGGCCGAGACAGCGATCACATGCGGGTAGCGGGCCGGGTAGCTCACCTGGTCGGAGTTTTCGTTGCCGGCGGCTGCGATCACCGTCACCCCTTTGCTGTGGGCATAGGCTACGGCCTCTTCCATCAGTCGGGCCGAAGCGCGGCTACCCAGGCTGAGGTTGATGATCGTGGCCCCGTGGTCGGCAGCATAGCGGATCCCTTCCACCACATCCGACAGGGAGCCGAAGCCGTTGGCATCCAACACCCGCACCGGCATAATCTTGGCCTTGAAGGCGATGCCGGCTACACCCAAGAAATTGTTGGTGGATTGGGCGATGGTTCCCGCCACATGGGTGCCGTGGCCGTTGAGGTCTTCCGGGTCCTCATCATCGTCCACGAAGTCATAGCCCTGCACAAATTGAGTTTGGGCCAGGTCGGGAACTCGCGTCACCCCAGTATCCACCACGGCTACCGTCACCCCTTCCCCCTGAGAGATGTCCCAGGCTTCCGGCATGCGGATGGCCCTGAGATTCCACTGCTGGGGATAGAGGCGGTCGTTGGGCACAAAGGCCGCCTGGAATTGATAGTTGGGGTGAGCGTACTCGATCAAAGCTTCGTTGGTGAGCCGCTTGACCAGCCGCCGCGTGGATCCCAGATGGTCGGCATCCACGTCAAATAGGTAGATCGCTTCTTGGCGGGCAAAAGCGCTGTCGCTGCTGGGGCGGAGCGTCAAATTATACTCTTTGGCGATAGCGGCAATCTGGCTGGGGGTGGCCGTATTAACAAAGTTGACCACGATGCTGTCGTAGGGGGTGGATCCCTTGCCGCAAGCCGTCAACAGCAGTGCCATCAGTCCGGCGCAGCAAAGGCCCAACCAGCGTCTGAATTTCATAATTCACGCCCTCGGGATCCAAACCAAAATGGTTGCAACCAGTATGCCTTCTGGATCGACGATTGACGAGATGCGATCCGGGATTGGGGCAAAATTGCCAAAAGGTGCAACCTTCGCCGCGCAAGAAGGGATCCCAGCCCTGCCGAGAAAGTGCTATGACAAGATGAGCGAAGAAGAAGGGGGAAGTCAGGGTCGTATGGATAGAGTTTTGCAGCTCCTGATCCAGGGTTGGTACTATTCCATCCCCCTGCTGACGTTCTCGGTCTTCTCGGTGGCCTGTTGCATCGAGCGGGCCTTGTTCTGGTGGAAGGTCACCCACCGGCAGGAGGAGGTGGTGCGGCAAGCCCTCAGCCAGTACCGCCGCAACCCACGCGCTGCCCAGTATCTGCTGGAACAAAATGCCGACCTGCCCATTGCTCGCATCTTTTTGGCCGGCCTGGAGCTGAACGAAGCCAGCCCCGAAGATTTTAAGTTGGCCCTGGAAACAGCCCTGGCGGCAGAGGTGCCCCTGCTGAAGCGCTTCAACACGGTCTTCGACACTGTCATTACCGTTGCCCCCTTCCTGGGACTGCTGGGCACGGTTACCGGCATCATCCAGATCCTCAGCTCCATCCAACTGGGAGATATCGGCGGCACCGACACACAGGGGGTGGGTCAAGGGATTGCCGAAGCCCTCTACTCGACCGCCTTTGGGCTGATCGTGGCCATTCCCACCTTGCTGATCTCCAATGTCTTCCGCTCTCTCTACCTGCGGCAACTTTCCAAGATCCAGGAGTACGGCGGCGAGCTGGAGTTGCTGCATCGGCAGCGGCAAGAGATGCAAGCCCAGCAACTTTCCCAGTACCCCTACACGCAGTCCAGACCCGGTGGCAGCTCCACCCTTCCGCCCTACTCTTCGCTTGAGCCCTCTTAAGCCATGCGCATCCCCGAAGAAAACTTCCGCTCCGGCGAGATTAATATTGTGCCCTTGATCGATGTCATCTTTTCGATCTTGGTGTTTTTTGTCATCGCCAGCTTGGTGCTCACCCGCTCGGAAGCGCTGGATGTCAACCTGCCGGACGCAACCACGGCCCAAGTTCGTCTACAGCCGGATGTAACGGTGAGCATCACGGCAGAAGGCCAGATCGCCGTCAACCAGGAAAAGATCGCCGATATCTCCGCTCTGATCCCGACGGTGGAACGCATCCTGGCCGAGAAGCCGGCTGAAGGGCGCCGCCTGGTGGTGATCAACGCCGATTTGGCCCTCTCCCACGGCAAGGTGGTAGAGGTGATGGATACCCTGCAGCGGCTGCCCAACGTCAGCCTGGCCATTGCCGCCCGCCGCCCCGCCAATAACCGTTGACACCTTCCCTCTCTCTGGGGTCACCCTGCCCCCAGCAGTTGGATCAGCAGCGCCTTTTGCACGTGGAGGCGATTTTCTGCTTGATCCCACACACGGGACTGGGATCCCTCTAAGACCTCGGCAGTAATCTCCTCTTCCCGGTGGGCAGGCAAGCAGTGCAGCACGATAGCCTCGGGATCCGCCTGTTTTATCAGCGCGGCGTTGACCTGGTAGGGCAGGAAGTGGGCTTTGCGGGCCTCGGCCTGATCCTCTTGGCCCATGCTGGCCCACACGTCGGTATAGACCACCTGAGCTCCTGCGACTGCTGCGTAGGGATCCCGTAAGACCAGCACCTGCGATCCCTGGGCCAGGGCTTGTGCTTCTGCCACCACCGCCCCATCCGGCTCGTAACCGGGGGGTGTGGCGACGCGGATGTGGATCCCGCTCATGGCACAGCCCAGCAGCAGGGAATGGGCAACGTTATTGCCGTCGCCGCAATAGGCCAAGGTCAGGCCCGCCAGTTGGCCGAAGTTCTCCTGGATGGTGAGCAGATCGGCCAACACCTGACAGGGGTGAAACTGATCCGTGAGGGCGTTGATCACCGGGATCTCGGCATACTCGGCAAAGATCTCCAGCTCTCGCTGGTCGTAGGTGCGAATGGCAATGACATCCAGGTAGCGGGAGAGGACGCGGGCCGTATCCGGCAGGGGTTCGCCGCGGCTCACCTGCAGCGCCGTCGGTACCAGATCCAGGGTGCTGCCCCCACACTGGGCCATGGCAGCAGTAAAACTGACGCGGGTGCGGGTGGAAGCCTTTTGAAACAACAGCCCCAGCACCCGACCCCGCAGATCCGCCCGATAGGGATCCCGCTTCAGTTCCGCCGCTTGAGCCAGCAGGGCCGATAGCTCTGCCGATGTCAGGTCGCTGAGCCGGAGCAGATCCCGCCCGGCTAAGTTCACAGATCCCACGGTCTTCGACTCGGCCATAGTGCCGCGCGCCACCTCCACGAACAACCCAGCATTGCCAACCCCGCGTTGGTCTTTGAGCCTCAGCTCGACCACGGCCTCAGGATCCGGCTACCGCGAAGAGGAACGAATGGCCTCTTGGGCCTGTTGCCGACGGGCCGAGATCTGAGCCTGGAGGGCCTGGATGGCGGCAGCATACTGGGGGTCGGCCGAGGTGGCCACCAACTCCCGGTTCTGGCCCAGCCGCTTCAGATCTTCTTCAGACAACTCCACCAGAATATCGGGGGTGATGCCCTTGTGATCGATGTCGGTGCCGTTGGGGGTGCGATAACGGGCGATGGTCACCGCCAGGCCCGACCCATCCGACAGGGGATGCACCGACTGCACCAGGCCCTTGCCGAAGGTTTGCGTGCCGATGATCACGGCGCGACGGTTATCTTGCAAAGCCCCCGACAGGATCTCGCTGGCGCTGGCGGATCCCCCATCCACCAAAACGGCCAAAGGCTTGTCGGTGAGGGCGGTGTTGTTGGCCGTGAGGCGATCCTGCTCCCCTTGCCGGTTCACCGTCGAGACAATGCTGCCTCGGTCGATCCACATGCGGGCGATCTCGGCGCTGGAGTAGAGCAGCCCCCCTGGGTTGGCCCGCAGATCGAGAACGTAGGCGGCCACCCCTCGTTTCTCCAGCTCGCGAATGGCTTGGCGCATCTTCTCGGCAGCGTTGCCGGAAAACTGGGTGATGCGGATGTAGCCGATGGGCAGGCCGCTTTCCTCGTGAACCTCGTAGCGCACGGTGGCCAGCTCGATTCTCTCCCGCACCAGGTCGAACACCTTCAGCCCTTCTCCCTCGCGGCGGATGGTCAGCCGCACCCGCGTACCCGGCTCGCCCCGAATGAGGTTGACCGCGGCGTTGGTGTCCATGCCTTCGGTGGACTTGTCGTCGATGCGCACGATCACGTCTTTGGATTTGATCCCGGCCCGGTCGGCGGGGGACCCTTCGATGGGGGAGATCACCACCAGCTCGTTCGTCTCTTGATCCATGCCCAGCGTGATCCCCACCCCGGTCAGCTCGCCGGATGTATCAATTTGCATGCTGGCGAACTGATCGGGATCCAAAAAGCGGGTGTAGGGATCGTTCAGTTTCTTCAGGGCTTCGCGAATGGCCGCATAGGCATCTTCTCGGGTGGCATATTCTCGGCTGAGCAGATCCCGCCGCACCGCCTCCCAATCGACGGAGTTAAAGGAAGGATCGACGTACTCGCGATTGACGATCTGCCAAACTTCGTCCACCACTTCTTTGGGATCCCGGCGAAACCCTGCCCAACCCGGACTGGATAGCTGCACGCCAACCAGCGACACGGCTGTGACTACCGCAGCCGTTGCACTCACCACAAACCCACGCTTTCTCATTGGCTCTCCTAGAAGACAAGGTGCTAAAAGTCGAGGTTGACGAGGTGGATCGCTAACCGTCCGGGAACGGAAGTGCAAGCAAAAGCTTTCTCTCGTCCGCCCTCATCCCAGAAGCATCGGAGATGAAGGAGGAGTACCCCGCCGCAGCCGGTGGGATCCAAAGTTTGGTAGGCTGCAAATGGCACAGCCCGAATGTGCCTAACCTAGCATAGGGATCCCCACAAGGGCGCTCCTGGGATCCCATTCATCACACATCCCAACCCAATTGCCGCTCTTTGTTCTGGATGGGCGCTTGTGCCGCCTTCTTGACCCTATGTCCCTCTCCACCGACTGCCCTAACTCGCTTGCAGCCGCTTTCGATCGGCCTTTGCTGTCCCAAGTGCAGTTGGCCCGCGCTGCCGCCCAGCGCACAGCCACCTTGCCCACTGCTATTAAAAATGCTGCTCTGGAGGCCATGGCCACCGCCCTGCTGGAACACCAAGAGGCCATCTTGACGGCCAACCAGGCGGATTTGGAGCAGGCAGCAGAGAGGGTCGAGGCCGGGGAGTTGTCGGCAGCCGCCTATGCCCGCCTGAAGCTGGATCCCCACAAGTTGGCGGACATGGTGGCCGGAGTGCGGCAGGTGATCCGGCTAGGGGATCCGGTGGGCCGAGCTTTGCTGATCCGAGAGCTGGACGAGGGGCTGGTACTGGAGCGGCGCACCTATCCTTTGGGAGTGCTGGGGGTGATCTTCGAGTCGCGGCCCGATGCTCTGGTGCAAATTGCCGCCCTGGCGGTGAAAACGGGCAATAGCGTCTTGCTCAAAGGGGGATCCGAAGCCCTGCTCTCTTGTCAGGCGTTGATGGCGGCCATCCAAGCGGGGCTGCAGCAGATCCCGGACTTTCCCCAGGGATCTTTGCAGCTGCTCACCAGCCGTGAGGAGATCAAAGCCCTGCTGCAACTGGAGGGGCTGGTGGATCTAATTATCCCCCGCGGCTCCAGCAGCTTTGTCCGCTACATCATGGAAAATACCCGCATCCCGGTGCTGGGCCACGCCGATGGCCTGTGTCACCTGTACGTGGATCGGGCTGCCGATGTGGAGATGGCGGTGAGGCTGACGCTGGACAGCAAAACCCAGTACCCCGCCGCCTGCAACGCCATCGAGACCCTGCTGGTGCACGCGGACATTGCCCCCCAGTTTTTGCCCCCGGCGGTCCAGGCGCTGCGCGAGCAAGGGGTGGAGTTGCGCGGGGATCCCCGCTGCCGCGAGCTGGTGCCGGATCTGATCCCGGCCACTGAGGCCGACTGGAGCACCGAGTACGCCGATTTGATCCTCTCGATCAAGATGGTCGGCTCCCTTGACGAGGCCATTGCCCACATCCAGCAGTACGGATCCCGCCATACCGAGGCCATCGTAACCGAAGATGCCGCCGCCGCCCGTCGATTTCTGGATGAAGTGGATGCGGCAGGAGTCTTTCACAATGCTTCCACCCGCTTTGCCGACGGCTTCCGCTACGGCTTTGGGGCAGAAGTGGGGATCAGCACCCAAAAACTGCCGCCGCGCGGCCCGGTGGGTTTGGAGGGCTTGGTGACCTACCGCTACCAACTGCGAGGGCAAGGACATCTTGTAGCCGACTATACAGGCCCGCAGGCCCGGCCTTTTCAACATCGAGATCGTCTGAACAACACCGGTTTGGCCTAGGGGACACGGCCTGCCCCGGAAAGGTTATGAGGCAAGCGTTCATAAAAACCGTTCTCCTCGTCTTGGCGGCTCCAGGTTGGGGTAGATTAAAGAATAGCTCTGTGATTTGCAAAGGTTGTGCTTCGTGTCGCGCTGTGGTGTGACAATTAACGATTGGGTTCTGGACTCCAACTGTGCCGACTTGAGCGCCTTTGACCCAGCACCTTGCTTTTTGGTCGCCTTTTGTTATTTCGATTAGGAGCTTCACTGAATCATGTCTGTGCGTCTGTATGTCGGAAATCTGCCGGAAGAGGTGGATCGTCAGGCGTTGGAGAAGCTCTTTCGCTCTGCCGGCGAGGTGATTTCCACCAAGGTGATTCGGGATCGCAAGACCGGCAAGTGTCGCGGCTTCGGATTTGTAACGGTGAACACCGAGGAGCAGGCGCAGCAGTACATCGAAAAGTTCAATGGCCACAGCTTTGGGGATGTTAACTTGCGCATTGAGATCGCCCAGCCGCGCGACCGAGGGGAAGAGGCCCCATCCAAAGCGGCAGCTCCTGAGCCCTCAGCCAAAGAGTCTGGCAAGGAGTCTAAAGATTCCAGAGCATCCAGAGATTCTGAGGCCAAAGGCTCTAAAGATCCATCAGCAGGAAACTCTGCTCCCAGCAAAAAGCAACGCCAGCGCGGCAACAAAGGCGGGCGCGCCACTGTCGCTGCCGCCAGCGAGGTAGCCTCTGAGCCGGATCCCCGCTGGGCCAGCCAGTTGCAGCGGATCAAGGAGCAGCTTCTGCAGGCCACCAATTCCTGATCCCCCCGAAGGAGTGATAGACACCGTTGGGATCCGACGGTAGGCTGTGTGGAGTTCTGGGCATGTCTGAGAGGGGGGTTAGGATGAATAGGCTGGTGAGGGTTTTTCGCGCTTGGGCTCAGGCCGGACTTTTGCTTGGGCTAATGGTTCTGCTGGAAGTGGGAAGTGGAGCTGCGGTTTTCCTGCCGGCGGCGGCGGCCCCGGCAGATTTGGAAGAGCAGGTGCTCCAGATCATTCGCAAGAACCCCCAGGTGATCCTAGAGGCTGTCCAGGAATACCAGCAGCGACAGTACCAAGAGCAACAGCAACAGCAGCAGCAGTTGGCGGAAGAATTTGGCCGTCAGTTGCGGGAGAACCCGCGTGCCGTCATCGGAGACTCTCCCCAACTGGGATCCGAGGCTTTGCGGTTGGTGTTGGTGGAGTTTTCCGATTTTCAATGTCCCTTCTGCGCCCGCGCCCACGATACCCTCAAACAGTTCATGGCCGAGCACGGGAACGAGGTGACCTTGGTGTACAAGCACCTGCCCTTGACCAGCATCCACCCGGAGGCGATGGCGGCGGCTCGCGCGGCTTGGGCTGCCCAGCGCCAGGGTAAGTTCTGGGAATTTCACGACGAGCTGTTCGCCAACCAATCCCAGCTTGGAGATGCGTTTTATGTGGCCACTGCCGAGAAGTTGGGCCTGAACGTGGAGAAGTTCAACCGGGATCGGCGCAGCCGGGCGGCAGAGCGAGCCATTCAGCGGGATATGGATCTGGCCTCTCAACTGGGCATTGGCGGCACGCCCTATTTCATCTTGAACGGCATTGCCTTCTCGGGGGCGCAGCCGCTGGAGGTGTTTGAGCAGACGCTGCAACAGGCCAAACAAGCTCTTTAGCCCGTTCAGGGTCTTAGGTCCTGATGTCGAGTCCCTATCGTTGCCCGGAGTGTGGGGATGAGTTCCTGTTTCGACCGGATCCCTGCCCCACCTGTGCCAGCCGACAACGCCAGAAGCAGCGGGCCGCTCGCGCCAAGGAAAAGCGGGGCAGCTACGACCTGACGGGCCAAGTTGCTGCTGCCGAGTTCTGGCAACTGTTGCGCTGGTACCCCTGTTGCCCCTGCTGTGGCAGGCCATGGTCACAGGTGGGATCCGCTCCTGTCCAGGATCACATCATCCCCCTCAGCCGCGGAGGGCCCAACACGGCTGCCAACTTGCAGCCCCTCTGCCCGGCCTGCAACGGCTGGAAGGCAGACTTTCTCATCTATTTCGACAGGGCTGTGCCGGGTCAGGTGCGACCCTTGCCCCAGCACCTTTGGCCCAGCTTTCGGCGTTGGCTCCGCCTCACCGGGGCCAATCGGGGGGTGGAGGATGTCCACAGCATCTTGTCCAGCCCCTGCGAAAGGCAACTGGACTGGTTGGATCCCAGCTTAGATCTTGGCGGCGGGGATCGCCCCCACGTGGTGCAACAGTTGGCCTATCCCCTGGCCAGCCCGGCCCAATTGCAGGCGGAAACCCTGCGCCTCACCCTAGTGGCGATCTCACTTGCAGAAGGATCCCTGGCGATTCCAACAAGCGGTGCAAAGGGCAGCGAGGCCCAATGGGGCTATTCTCAACAGCAGCGAGACGGTTCCTGACCTCCCCTCTCCCT
>NZ_JANSJB010000034.1:14274-23835 GCF_047462355.1 Synechococcus sp. H55.9
GCTGAAGCTGGCTGCTGCTACTCCACGGGCAGGATGCGGGCGTCAAACCCCGCCTCGGCCAGGGCGCGCCGCGCCTGTTCGGCATTGGCCCGCTGCCGGTAAGTGCCCACCTGAATCACAGAGCCGCGCACAAAAGCGTCAGGGGCAAACTGCTGCAGCTTGGGCAGCGCCTCTGCGCCGGCGGATACCACCACCCAAAATCCGCCTGTGCCTTCTTCGCGCAGGGATGCGGGAGAGGGGGTGGGATCCTGAACCAGAAGCGGTCGAGAGCGGCGCAGATCGGCGGGGAAGATCCCGGCTTCGTAGCCTCGGTCGGCCAGGTACCGCACCTGTTCGGCGGCAGCAGCCGGATCGGCAAACCCGCCCGTGCGCACCACCCGCAGGTCGTCGTAGATCAAAGGCAGGGATCCCTCTAGCAGTTGTTTGAGTGCAGGCCATTTCTCACCGCTGGGATCCGCCACCAACACCCAGTAGCGCTCCCCCTGAGGTGGATTGGAGTCAGGATCCCCTACAGCTTCCTCCCCTGCCAGCGACACCGCCACTGCCGGCAAGCCCTGGGCGGTCAGCCAGCGGGCCTGATCCTGCGCCAGCGACAGGCGGGAGAAGGTGCCCGTCTGCAAAGCCGCCTGGCCGCGGTACTGCACCACAGCAGCTCCTGGAAAAAAGCGGCGCACCCGCTCTTCCAGCCGGGGATCCCTGCTGGGGTTGGGCACATAGGTGGCAAAGGGCCGCTGGGGATCGGAGGGGGGAGCCGTTGGCGCCGGCGGGGCAGGGTTTTCAGAGCTGGGGGAGGGGCGGTCGGGCGCTGTTTGGGCGGGAAAAGCGGGCGGAAGGGGCGGATCCGTATCTTGACGGCTCACCACCCGCACCGGCAAGCCCAACCGTTCCAATTCAGCCTGGCGGCGTTGGGCGTGGTTGCGGTTGATGAACGTCCCCGCTAAAATGAACACCTGCCCGTCCCCTTGCACCAAATAGGCATCCGGCACCTGGCCGCGCACCTGGGCTAGAGCGGCTGCCTCGTTGGCCAGCACATGTACCTGGTAGCGGGTCAAGGCCAAAGCAGCAGGCAGGGCGAGGACAAAAGCCGCCAGGGATCCGGCCAAGAGGGCCGCTGTCATCCCCAGCCGTGGAGCAGGGAGCCCCTGCCACCCTGGAGCAGCCCTTTGGTTTATAAGCCATCTGCGGCACTGAAACAGCCCGGCGTTCACGGGATAAGCACAGACTTAGCGCATTTTTGGGTGCATCTCTAGTATAGACAGGTCGGCAGAACTCCACCCCTGGCGGGAATGGTTTGCGGCCCAGGGGTTTTCAGAAGCGGCGGCGCCGGCGGCGCCGAGCAGTCAGGGTGCGGGATCCCCCCAGGGCAAAGCGGATGATCTCCGTCTTGTACTGCTGCGAGCCCTCTGTGTAGTGGGCAAGCTGAATAGCGGATCCCTGGCCGGAGGGAAGAGCTGGCAAGGGCTGATCCGGGGTTTCGGCTTCGAGGGCGATGAAAAATCTTAGACGCAGCAGCACCTCCAGTTTAGACAGGCGCTCGGTCTGTTCGGGCACGAGGCGGCCGAGAGAGATTTGGAGGCGCGGCCTGCGGCGCCGGGATCCAGGGCGGCTCCAAAGCTGCCGGGCCAACGTCCACAGAGAGGCTTGCTCAGGAGACTTGACCAATAGCTTCCAGCCTGTCAGCGGGTTGAGGCCATAGGTAAGCAGCAGAGAATACATCGGCGGCAGGAAAGAGCAGAGGAGCGTTTTGAGTTAATGTCAAAAGGATAGCCCATAGGCCAACTGTAGCACTGCTACCTGAAGACCGATTGCAATGGCCGGGATCCCTGCCCAACGCTGGCTGTTTCATTCTGCAGACACACTGGCTGCCCAGAACTTGGCCGAGGCAGTGGGGGTCTCCTCTGTGTTGGCTCAGATCTTGCTCAATCGCGGCCTCTCTAGCCCTGCTGCTGTGCAGCGGTATTTGCAGCCGGATCCCGCCCACCTGCCCCCGCCCAGCCAGGATTTTGCCGATTTGCCGCTGGCGGTGGAACTGCTGGATGGGGCGATTTGCCGACAAGAGCCCATTGCCATCTGCGGCGACTACGATGCCGACGGCATGACCAGCACGGCTCTGCTGCTGCGGGCGTTGCGGGGCACGCCAGTGGTTTACCGCATTCCCAGCCGCATGACCGAGGGCTATGGCCTCAACAGCCGCATGGTGCAAGAGCTGCACCGCGAGGGGGTGCGCCTCATCCTCACGGTGGACAACGGCATCTCTGCCCACGAGCCCATCCAACTGGCCAAAGCCCTAGGTTTGACGGTGATCGTGACGGATCACCACGATTTGCCGCCCCAGTTGCCCCCTGCCGACGCCATCCTCAATCCCAAACAGCTCCCGCTCTCTTCTCCCTATCGAGGGATGGCCGGGGTGGGGGTGGCCTACCTCCTGGCCCAGGCGCTGGCGGAGCGGCGCGGTGACGGCCATTTGGAGCGGGTGGCGCTGGAACTGTTTACCGTGGGCACCATTGCCGATTTGGCGCCGCTGACAGGGATCAACCGCCTTTGGGTGCGGCAGGGGCTGAACCTCTTGCCCACTTCCCAGGTGGCCGGGATCCGCGCCCTGTTGCAGGTGATGGGGGTGCAGGGATCCCCAGAGGAGCTGCGGCCTGAGTGGATTGGGTTTGGCCTGGGGCCGCGCATCAACGCCGTTGGGCGGATTGGCCAGGCGAGAATGGGGATCCAGTTGCTGACCACCGACGACCCGCAGCAGGCGGAGAAACTGGCCCGCCGCTGCGAACGCCTCAACCAGGTGCGGCAGCAGATGTGCAGCCGCATCGAGGCCGAGGCCCTGGAGCAAATTGCCCGGCAAGGTCGGGATCTGCGGCAGGAACGGGTGTTGACGATTTTGGGATCCCCGCAGCAGAAATGGCACAAAGGGGTGATCGGCATCGTGGCCTCGCGCTTGGCAGAGCGTTTGGGCTGTCCGGTGTTCATCGGCAGCCAGTCGCGGCAAGGGGAGGTCAGCGGCTCGGCGCGGCAGGGGATCCCGGAGTTCGACGTGTTTCAGGCGTTGGAGTTTTGCCAAGATCTGTTCAGCAAACACGGCGGCCACCCGGCGGCAGGGGGATTTAGCCTGAGGGCGGAAAACTGGCCTCTTTTTGAAGAGCGGCTGCGGCAGTTTGCCCAACAGCAGTTGCAGCCGGAGCAGATCCAGCCGCTGGTACAGATCGACGTGGAGGTGGCACTGGCGGATCTCACCCTTGACCTCTATCGAGAGCTTCAGCATCTGCAGCCCTGTGGCATCGGCAACCCTGAGCCGGTCTTCTGCAGCCGCAACCTGCAGGTGCTGCAACAGCAGCGCTTTGGCGCAAGGGCCGTTAGTGGGGATACCCCCAGCCACCTGAAGCTGCTGGTTCAGGATCCCGACACTTCTGCCTTTGGCAACCGAGCAGAACCCTCACTAGCCTCAACCGCCAAAGCCCGCAGCCGTCCCCTGTGGGCCATTCGCTGGCGAGGGGCTGAGAATTATCCCCTGCCCGACCGAGTTGACCTCGCCTACACTCTGAAGGCCAAAACGTGGCAGGGAGAAACCCAACTGGAGCTGGAAATTGTCGGGATCCGACCTGCCCAAGAGGCTGCTGCCCGCACCCCCCCCTTTCCTCTGGACGCTGCTCCTTCCATGTCCCACTCCCAGAGCGAGACCGAGTCCTCACCCCTGTTGATCTGGCGACCCACCCCCCAGCCCACCCAGCCTTTGCGTTGGCAAGCTGTAGACCGGTTTTCTGTCCTCTTGCCCCGGGCGCGGGGAACCATCCTGTTCTACGGCTTCCGCCGCCCTTCGCTTGTCCTGTCTTCTGGGCGGCACTTGACTCTCCACTACGACCGCCCCCAAACCGGCCACCGCTACGATCAACTCTGGTTGTGGAGTTGGCCTCCTTCTGTGGATCACCTCAAGTGGCTGCTCTGGGGTACTCCCAGCAGTGAGCTGCTGATCGCCGTCCATCGGCAAGCGGTGCCCCTACCCTCCGCCACCGGCTTGCAACGCCAGCTCCGCCAATACCTGCAAACCCACAGCCAGGTGGATCTGCTGCGCTTGGCCCAGCAATGGTGGCTGTCTCCGGCGGTATTGGTGGCAGGCTTGCGCTCCCTGGGGTATGCCTGTTCGGATTTTGGCCCCACAGGATCCCTGGACGAAGAACTGGAGGCCCAGCAAGCTTGGTACCGCAGCTCCTGGCAGCAAGTGGCCGCCCGGCTGCTGCAGATTCCTTTTGCGCCAGCGGTGTAGGGCAGCATGGGAATTAAGCTACTGCTGGGCTCCGACTACCACGGCAGCGACCGGCTGATCCGGCAGGCCCTGGCCCATCTGCCACAGGTGGATGCTTACATCAACTGCGGCGATTTCTGTTCCAAGGCCGGCAAGCCCTCCCGTAAAGCCACCCAGGGCTTTCATCCGGCAGCGCAAGCCGAGGTAGCCCAGTTGCAATCTTTTCTGGCGGCGGTGGAGAGTTTGGGCAAGCCCTGGCTCTTCCTGCCCGGCAACCACGATCCGGCGGCTGCGGTTTTGGATTCGCTGGCTGGCAGTTGGGGGCGGGCCATCACCCAGTCCTGCTGCTTTGAGTGGCTGGGGTTACAGGTTTTGGCTGTGCCCTGGACTCCCCCCTGTGGTTGGAGCTGGTCTCTCACCTCCGGCCATTTGCAGGAGCTGCTCCACCTCTACCGTCAACCCCCCCGGCCCATTGACCTGCTGCTGACCCATGCTCCGCCGCAAGGTCTTTTGGATGAAGGCGGAAAATGGTATCACCATTGCACGCCCACTTTGCGCCCCTTATTGGAACAGGTGCAGCCGCGCTACTACATCTGCGGACACATGCATTGGGATGGGGGCAAGGTAGAGCGGTGGGGATCCACCCTGGTGATCAACGCGGCTCTGCACAACATGGTTCTCGAGATTGATTAGGTAGGGATCCCTTGGATTTGCGCTAGGATCCCTTTCATGCCCCGTTCTTTGATCTTGGCCAGCAGCAGCCCTGGCAAATGGCGCGAGTTCAACGCCTTTTTCCAAGCCCATGCCCCCGCTTGGGAGCTGCTCCGTCTGCCTGCAGCAATTGAGGTGGAAGAGACCGGTACCACCTTTGCCGAGAATGCCCTTCTCAAAGCCAAGGCCGTGGCCAAAGCTCTGAGAGAGTGGGCCATTGCCGACGATTCCGGCCTGGCGGTGGCAGCCCTTGGCGGCGCCCCCGGGATCCACTCGGCTCGCTATGCTAACAGCGATGCCGCCCGCATCCAGCGGCTGCTGCAGGAGATGGAAGGGATCCCAAATCGCCGAGCCACCTTTCACTGCGCCATCGCCCTGGTGGATCCCCAGGGCCAGGTGCAGGCGTTGGTGGAAGGCCTTTGCCACGGGGAAATCTTGACCCAGCCGCGGGGAAAGGGGGGGTTCGGCTACGACCCGCTGTTTTGGGTGCCGGAGGTGGAGCTAACCTTTGCCGAGATGAGCCCGGCGCAAAAAGAAGCCATCGGCCACCGCGGCCAGGCCCTACGCGCCCTCAAGGAGCAGTTGCTCGCCTTGGAGGGCAGTCTGGGCTAGCCTAGACTCACCAAAGGCTTGGGAGCTGCTAGGATACACTAGTCCAATTCTTGAGGGTTTGGGACAGGGAAAACCCTCTTGCGTTGGCAGCCGAAAGGGAGTACTTGAGGCAACATGAGCTTCTCCGAGTTTGAGGATCGCGATCCCACCGCCGCGACAGAGCAGGCTGCTGGCCGTGGTTCTCCAGATTCTACTTCCAGTCCAAACTCCAGCGGAGCAGCGGGCGGCCGTCGTTCTCCGCCCCCTTTGCCGGAAGAGGGCTCAACTGTTGCGGGCGCAGAAGATTGGCTGGATGAGGAGAATGGGCGGGATAGCCACAGGGCTTCGCGACCTTCTGGCCGCAGCCGAGACAACGAAAAGGGTGAGCAGAGAAGAGCGGGTGAGCGTTCTGGACAGGCCCTAGTTCCCCGCCGTTCTGTCTCCGGCAGCCGGAACGGATCCGCCCGCTCTTCTGCCTATGCCGGCTCCTACCGGTCTGCAACTTACGGCTACACCGCCGGCTACGGCGGCAGTGGAGGATATGGAGGTGGAGGACGCAGCAGCAGCTCCTCAGGGGGAGTCTCCTCCTCGGATCTGACAATCCTGCTGGTGGTGGCCTTGCTGGCTTTCTTCGGCGGGTTTGCCATCCGCAACATCTTTGCCGAGTCGGGCGGCTTCGACGATGAGCGTCCCATCCGCGCGGCCAACGTGCCGGCGGCCTTCCGGGATTTTTGCTTTGCCTACAATGGCACGGCTTCCTTTACCGTGGTGCAACTGACCAGCGTTTCCGCCCTCACCATGGCTTCGGTGCCCATTTACAAGATGGACACCTGCACCATCCCCGTCAGCCAAACCGCCAACGCCCTGCAGGCCTTGGGCATCCGCGGGCGGGCAGACACCTTAGGCCCACAATTGGGGGGATCCAACCTCACCCTCATCCAGCTCCCTCTCGCCAGCGGCTTGGCCCGCGCCATCTACAACCAGTTTCCCAGCTTAGCCACCCAGGGTAACGAGGCCCAGGTTTTGTCCCAACTGGAAACCACCATCAACAACACCCTGCGCTCCAACATCGAAGGGCTGGCCTTGCAAGGCCTGGAGCCCACCAACATCCCCGATGTGTACGTGATGGTGCCGGGGCACTCCTTCAATTTGCAGCCTCAACTCAACCTGCGCTAGCCATGCCCCTCAAACAATCCTTTGACACACTCTCCTGGGCGAGGACGTGTTCATCACCTTAGAAGGTGGAGAAGGAGCGGGCAAAACCACTCAGCAGTCCCTTTTGGCCGAGCAGCTTCAACAAGAGGGCTATGCTTGCCTGTGTACCCGCGAGCCAGGGGGCACAGCACTGGGAAAGGTGCTGCGGGAGCTGCTGTTGCACGGGGATCCCATGACGCCGCTGGCCGAGCTGCTCCTGTACGCGGCGGATCGGGCTGAACACGTGAGCAAGGTCATCGCGCCGGCCCTGGCGGCGGGACAAGTGGTGATCTGTGATCGCTACACCGATTCCACCCTGGCCTACCAGGGCTACGGTCGGGGGCTGGATTTGGGGCAGATCCGCCAGCTCAACCACTTGGCCACCGGCGGGCTGCAGCCGCATCTCACCCTGTGGCTGGATCTTGCTCCCGAAGTGGGGCTAGCGCGCTCCCATCTTGGCGACAAACTGGAACAGGAGCACCTGGAGTTCCACCGCCGCGTCTACCAAGGGTTCCAAGCCCTGGCCGCTGCA
This sequence comes from Synechococcus sp. H55.9, assembly GCF_047462355.1. Classification (NCBI taxonomy): domain Bacteria; kingdom Bacillati; phylum Cyanobacteriota; class Cyanophyceae; order Synechococcales; family Synechococcaceae; genus Synechococcus; species Synechococcus sp. H55.9. Next base: position 21,546 of record NZ_JANSJB010000034.1, read on the forward strand.
GAACCGCAGCGGACTGTCCGCATCGATGCCGAGGGATCCCCTGCCGAGGTAGCGGCACGGATTTGGTCGGTGGTGAAGCCCCGCCTACCCCGGCGCGACAACAGTGCAAGTTAGTATCTCTCCCCTCTCGCCCCCTTAAGGTTAAAATTAGGTTAAGAAGCAAAGCCGCTCTACCTCTTCCTAGGTTAGGTTGGCTGGGCAGCTCCGCGGGCGAGAGTTTTGTCTTTTCGATTGCTTCGCTGGGCTTTTGGAAAGGGAGACCTGTCTATAGATGCGATGTTGCTGGGTACCGAGCAAAAGGGTGAACAGAACCAGATCATGCTTTCCCCTTTGTCCTCGTCCTCTCTGGCGCTCCAAGCCCACCAACTGTTGAGCCAGCAATGGCAGCGACTGCAAAAACACGTGCGGCGAGTTCTGGCCCAGCATCCAGAGGCAGTAGAATCCTTGCATCAAATCCGGGTGATCCTGCGCCGTATTGGCACCTGGGTGGAGGTGTTTCAGGGATCTGTCCGGCTGCCCAAACCTCTTAAGCCCAAACGCCTGCAAAAGTTGGCCAGGGCTTTGGGCAAACAGCGGGATCTGGACGTGCTGCTGGAAATCCTGCAGGAGCCGTGGTGGGAAGGGATCCCGGCGGCCCAGCAAGCGGAGCTGGAGAAGCTAAGGCAAGATCTGCGGCAACGTCGAGCCCGAGCTGAGAAGCGCTCCCGTCGCATCCTCGAAGATTCTGACTTTCTGGAGTTTCAAGCCGCCTGCGAGCAGTGGCTGGCTCACCCGCGCTACAAGCCTCAGGCAGAGCTGCCTTTGCTGGAAAGCTTGCCCCATTTGCTGACCCCTCTGCTGGCCGAGTGGCTGCTGCAACCGGGTTGGCGGATCCCTGCTTTTCCCAGGACGGAGGCTCAAGCTGAGCAACTGCACGAGCTGCGCAAGGCTACCAAACGGCTGCGCTATCAGGTGGAGTTTTTTGCGCCCTTTTACGGGGAAGCCATGCAAGATTGGATAGCGACCCTGAAGCGCCTGCAAGACCAACTGGGCCGCTTTAACGACTTGCAGGTTTTGCAAGCCGAGCTGCCCGCAGACTCAGAACTGCAAACCCTTCTCCAAGAGCAACAAAAGCTAGCCCTCCAGGAGTGGCCCGGCTACCAACAGCGCTATCTGTCTACTGCTGAGCAGCGGCAGCTTTATTGCAATTGGTTTGTTTCCAATTTCTAGGGATCCCCCCGAAGGGGGAACCTTTGCGGGAGCTCTTCCCGCAGCTGGGCCAGCTCTGTGTTTCCAATTTCTAGGGATCCCCCCGAAGGGGGAACTTTGCATGGATTCTGGATTTAGAGGCAACGTGCTCAGGCATGTTTCCAATTTCTAGGGATCCCCCCGAAGGGGGAACTACGAATACTTCGCCGAAAGCACCGACGGAAGGCGGGAGGAATAGTTTCCAATTTCTAGGGATCCCCCCGAAGGGGGAACCCTAGGGAAAATTCTCGATTGCACGAAGGAACTCATTGTTTCCAATTTCTAGGGATCCCCCCGAAGGGGGAACACCTCATATGGACGAAATGAACATGGCTATCCTGGATGCCGTTTCCAATTTCTAGGGATCCCCCCGAAGGGGGAACTTTCCCTTTTTGCGCATACACCACAGCCCACGCAACGAGCGTTTCCAATTTCTAGGGATCCCCCCGAAGGGGGAACCATCCAAACGGGATTCTAGGCCGTGGGTACAAGTCAGCGTTTCCAATTTCTAGGGATCCCCCCGAAGGGGGAACAGCCCAGAAGTCTGGAACCTTAACGTCAGCCTATTGGATGGGTTTCCAATTTCTAGGGATCCCCCCGAAGGGGGAACAATGCCGTTCTCTGATAGGGCAGCTCCAGAGCGTTTCGAGGAGTTTCCAATTTCTAGGGATCCCCCCGAAGGGGGAACTCAGGTAGCGGGCACACGCCCCAGGGGTGGAGACGGAGTGTTTCCAATTTCTAGGGATCCCCCCGAAGGGGGAACGGCAGACTGCCACTTCAGCTTGAAGGCACAGGCAATCGCGTTTCCAATTTCTAGGGATCCCCCCGAAGGGGGAACTGCTTAATGACTTCCTCTGCTTGGCCGGCGACTTCCTGTTTCCAATTTCTAGGGATCCCCCCGAAGGGGGAACATCAAAAGCAGAGGGAGGGATTAGCAGCGATTACATCTTGTTTCCAATTTCTAGGGATCCCCCCGAAGGGGGAACCTACCCCTATTAAACCCAAGCGGGGCAAGGAATGCAAGACCCATTTGCGAGGGGGTCGGTCGAAGACGGCAAAAAAG
>NZ_JANSJB010000035.1:0-3873 GCF_047462355.1 Synechococcus sp. H55.9
CGGTTCCCCTTCGGGGGGATCCAACTTCCCTCACCCCTGGCCCCTCTCCCAGTGGGAGAGGGGAGGCGAGCGGTTAGCTCTTCGGGGGATCCCTAGAAATTGGAAAAGATAAAGAAAAGAAATTGGAAACTCCCTAGAAAAGGCGGCTACGGAACTCCGAGTAGATCTCGGCATAAGCCTTGACCCACTCGGAATCCGGCTGGATGAGGCGTTCCACCTGTACCAAGCGATCGGCAGCCTGCTGCACCGAACAGCACCAATAGGCTGAGGCGGCCAGGATGGCTGCCCCTACCGCCGGCTCCGGGTGCCTGACCACTGCCAGGGGGCGGGCGAGGATGCTGGCCCGCAGGCGCAGCCAGAGGGGGCTTTTGCAGCCGCCGCCAGTGGTTAATAGCGGCTCTTGCACTGGGATCCCGTGGGCAATCAAGGTTTCCAGCCCCAGCCGCTCCACCATCGCCACCCCTTCCAAAAGAGCTGCATAAAAGCGAAGGGATCCCACTTCCGCCTGGGGCAAGAAGCCGGCAAATTCGCTATCCAGGATGGGGAAACGCTCGCCGGGCCGGCAGAGAGGATAGCTGACTAGGCCCGTGGGCAGATGGGCCTCCGCCTGCCGATCCAAGGCAGCAAAGTCGCCGCCGGGAAAGAAGTGGGGCAGGACGCCGCCGCCGCAAAAGGAGGCCGCCCCCGGCCACCAACCGCTGCGGTCGGGGTGCAGATGAGAATAGATACTCGGCGTTTGCACAGGGTCAGGGCTGTTGGCCTTGAAGATAAGAGTTGTGCCCAGGCTGGTGGAAACCTGCCCCAAGCGAGTAGCTCCTGCTGCCAGTTGCCCGGCGCAGCCATCGGTGATCCCGGCAGCAATCAGCACTTCTGGCCCCAGCTCCCACTCAGGCCGCACCGTTCCCAGAACTGTTCCTGGCGCCACCACCTCAGGAAAGCGCTTGGGATCAAGGCCTTGCTGAGATAGCCGCTCCCGCGGCCAGGTGTAGGTTTCCAGGTCAAAGCCGCTCTTGAGGGCATGGGTGTGATCGGTTACCCGCCGGCGGCCCCCCAGTTGGCTGAGGAGAAAGTCCGCCGGATGGGCCAGGTAGCTGTCCCGGTATTGGTCGGGATGGGCCTCTGCCCACCACAGCCAGCGGCCGAGCCCCCAACTGGCAGGGATCCCCAGGCGCTGGGCCTGGGCCTGACCCCGCCGGTCGGAATACAGCCAGGCTTGATCCAGCGGCATGCCCCGCCCGTCCACCGGCAGCACTGTACCCGAGGTGCTGCAGGCACTCAGGGCAACAATGGCGTAGCGATCCCCCAGTTGAGCTTTGAGGTGGCCCAGCAGCGCCTTCAGGGTGCGCAGCCAGCGGCCTGGATTGGTTTCCGGGGGATCCCAGGAGCGCTCGCTTTTGACCACCACCTCCCCTGTCTCGGAGAGGGCCACCACCCGCATCCCCGAAGTGCCCAGATCGATCCCGAGAAATACAGGGGACATTCAGAGGGGCCGGTAAACTCGGTAGTTGATGTTGGGGAAGATGTTGTCCATGTATTCCACCTTGGCCAGCCACTGCTCGTCTTCGGGGGTGGCTTTTTCTCGCCGCAACTGGCCGGCTTGGATCTTCTCGTAGAGGTGATTGAAGCGCAGCAGGTGGGACTTGGTGCGGCGTACGGCATAGGGAACCATCGTCCCCGTGCGCATGATGAAGGCCCAGTCGGAAGATTGGGCCAACAGCACTTCCCGCGCCGCCTGGTTCAGGGCTCGCCACTCCAGGTCATCGGCGGGCTCACGGCGGCTCAGCTCGATCATCCGCTCGGTGGCCTTGTGCAAGTGGGGATAGATCCAGGCGTTGGTGGGGTTGAGCCAGTACTCGTGGAAGCCGCGCGCCCCCCAACTGGATTGGGCCGGTTTGCACACCTGTTGGGTGGGGTTCTCCCGCAAGTACTCCGCCAGGTGGGTCATGCGATAGGTGGTTTGGTCGAAGTAGCTCTTGCGAATGAGAAAATCCAAAAACCAGGGGCCCTCGTACCACCAATGGCCGAACAGCTCAGCATCGTAGGGAGCCACCACCAGCGGCGGGCGCCCCATGACGCTGTGCAGATATTCGATCTGTCGCTGGCGGTTGAACATGAAGTTGCCCGCATGTTCTGCCGCCTTCTCCCTGGCCCAGTAGGGATCGTAAAGTTGCTTTTGCCCCAGATCTAGGTTGCGCCCCGTGATGCGATGGTACTTGATGCCGGTGTTTTTCCGCTGGCCGTTGGGCATGATGTAGGGCTTGATGTATTCGTAGTCGGCCTCATACCCCAGGTCTTTGTAGAACTCGCGATAGACGGGATCCCCGGGGTAGCCCACCTCCGCCGACCACACCTGTTGGGAAGACTCGTGATCCCGACCGAAGACGGCAACACCGGTCTCGGTAAAGATGGGGGCGTACATGCCGTAGCGGGGCCGTGGCTTGGCGTAGAGCAGGCCGTGGGCGTCGGTGATCATGTAGCGCAGGCCGGCATCGGCGATCATCCGCTCCAGCCCTTGGTAGTAGGCGCATTCCGGCAGCCAGATCCCCCGCGGCCATTGGCCAAAGTGTTCGTTGTAGTGCTCGCAGGCCACAATCAGCTGCGCCCAAACCGCCTGCGGGTACATCTGCATCAGGGGCAGGTAGCCGTGGGTGGCGCCACAGGTAATGATCTCCAAGTTGCCGCTGTCCTGAAACTGTTTGAAGGCCCGCACCAGATCCCGGTCGTAGCGCTCCCAGAGATCGCGGACCATGGCAAATTGCTTGATGTAGTGCTCGGCTAGGTAGCGAATGTGGCCGTTGGTGGCGTTCTTGTCGTACTCCAGTTGGGCCAGCTCTTCCAACTTGGTTAGATAGTGGTCGTAGCGCTCCTGCAGCAAGGGATCCCGCAGCATCGACACCAGCGGCGGCGTCAGAGACATGGTGAAGCGAAAGTCGATGCCATCTCGCCGCAGCCCCTCGAACATGTGCAGCAGCGGGACATAGGTCTCGGTGATGGCTTCGTAGAGCCACTCTTCTTCCAGCACAAAGTCCTGCTCGGGGTGGCGCACAAAGGGCAGGTGTGCGTGGAGTACCAAGGCAAGATAGCCTATCATGGCGGCTAGGGATCCTCAGGTGGGAGAAGATAAGGGAGCAAGCCTTCCTTCCCCAGCAATCAATCTGTAGGGAAGGTTAAGAGCAGCATTGCTACCTATCGTCCAGCATTTCTCCCTCGCGGTCAAGGGCTGGGATCGCTGGGGATCGCTGGTGGCCGCCGGGGGGATGTTGGTCAGGACCAGCGGTGGCGAATTTGGTCGTAGATCTCCAGGTATTCTTTGCCGGGGTAGTTCCAGGAGTAGTCGTAGCTCATGCCCTGGATCTGCAGTTGGCGAAACTGGTCGGGGGCGGTGTACCACAGGTCGATGGCCCGATCCAACGCTGACTCTAGGGCTGCGTGATCCGTGTGGTAGAACACGTAGCCATTGCGTTGCTCAGGCAATTTGCAACTGTCGTAGTCGCGGTCAAAAACGGTATCCACCAGGCCGCCCACGCCCCTCACCACCGGAACTGTGCCGTACTTGAGGCCGATCATCTGGGTGAGGCCGCAGGGCTCGTAGTGGCTGGGCACCACCAGGATGTCTGCCCCTGCATAGATGAGGTGGGAAAGTTCTTCGTTGAAACCCAGCTCGATGTGAACGTCGGGGTTGTCGTTGAGGTAGCGTTTCTCATGGGCAAACCAGGCGCCGATCCCCGGCTCCGTGGCGGATCCCAGGAGAACAAACTGGGCATTTTTGAACAGGGAGCGGTAGATGGCGTGGTGCACCAGATGCACGCCTTTCTGTTCATCGAGGCGTCCGATATAGGCCACAATCGGCTTTTCGACATCTTGCAACAGCAG
>NZ_JANSJB010000035.1:3973-19302 GCF_047462355.1 Synechococcus sp. H55.9
GTTTGCGCTGTGTAGCGAAAAGGAATAAAGCGGTCGATCTCAGGGTTCCAAATATCGTAATCGATGCCGTTCAGGACGCCGCGAAACTTGTGCTGGTGTAAATAAAGCGTGTGACCCAGCCCATAGCCGTAATCGCCAAATCGCACTTCCAGGGCGTGGTTGGGAGAAACCGTGGTGACAAAGTTGGAAAAGACGATCCCGCCCTTCATAAAGTTGAGGGCAAAGGGGTTAAAGTTATCTCGCAGACGATCGTAGTGGAAGTAATAGGGCTCCCGATTGAGGCCAGTGGCCCAAAGAATTTCCGGGCCGCCAAAGCCCTGGTGCTTGAAGTTGTGGATGGTGTAGCATACCCGCTGGTTTTCCATGCCGTGGTACTTGTAGATCTCAAAGAGCAGTACCGGCACCAGTCCTGTCTGCCAGTCGTGACAGTGGATGATGTCGGGGCGCTTGTTGCTTTTGAGGAGAAACTCCAAAGCTGCCTTGCTGAAAAAAGCAAAGCGCATGTTGTCGTCTGGGCAACCATAGTAGCAGCCGCGATTGAAGAAGTTGTCGCCGGAGTGGGGCTCAATAAAAAAGCAAAGGCGGCCATGTACCCAGCCGCAGTACACCGAGCAGTGGATGGCTCCCCCATACCAGGGCACCCAGAGGTCGCGGTAGGCATCGTGCAAGCCCCAGATCTGGTCGTAGCGCATGGTGTCGTACTTGGGCAAAACCAGCTCGACACAGTGCCCCCGCACTTCTAGCTCCCGGCTGAGGCCGTACACCACATCCCCTAGCCCACCCGCCTTAATGACGGGGGCACATTCCGACGCAATCTGCACGATGTACATTTCGAGATCTCCCGTAGCACCGCCTTACTTTTCTTCACAAAAGATAATCTCTTTTGGCTTCGCTAGCCCATCCCCCGCCTCAGCGAAAAGGGATCCCCGAATAGGGATCCCTTCTGGCAGAACAGGCGCGATTTGGCTGGGCTATCTAGGAGCTTGGATCCCTCAATACCACTGCTGGGCGTAGAGGCGCTGCACCAGATAGAAAACAAACAGGTTCACGTCCACGCGGCGCTCGTCGATCATAAAAGACTCGAGGGTGCTGGCCGGGGATCCTTCAACAGCACAGCGGAAGAACTTGGGCCCGTTGAGGGATCCCTCAGCAAAGAGGACGCTAAACTGCTTCTTGCCGCCGGCAAATGAGCCGACCAGCGTCTTGCCCTCCAGCCGCAGTTGCAGATCGTTGACGCCGCGTTTCTCAAAAGCGGCGATGGTTGCTGGGATCACGTCTTCTGCAATCAGTTGCTCAAAAGGCTTCTCTTCCTTGGCCGGTTTTTTCGCGGCGGCTTTGGCGGAGCCAGTCGCCTCAGTAGCAGGATTAGCGACCTCGACAGGGGCCGACTTTTCGCCAGTGGTCTCTTGAGGGGTGGGTTCTCCAGACATGGATCGGTGCTCCGACAACAAGTAAGTTGGGCTACAGACTCAAATGGGCTAGATCTGTCCAGAAGGGCGAAGAGGGCTAGCCTTTGGGGATGTACTGGCCGACGATCCCTTCGGCAGGGATCTGGGGGAAGCCCATGCTGTAGTTGGGAGTACGCCCCTGCAGGTTGTAGGCAATCTCCCCCTGCTTGAGGAGAGAGCGAATGAAGTGTTCCAGGTCAGACCCGATGCGCCGTAGGTTGTACTCGGTCAGATCCCGGCCCCTGTACTCTTCCACCAATTCCTCAAAGCGGGCATAGACCTTCTGCAGGGCGGCATCGTTCCAGACCAGCTCGTTATCCGGATCCACATCGAGGGTGAGCAGATCGTCGCGGGGCACAAAGTTGTTGTCGGCAGTAACCTCGCCGGCAAAGATGTGAACGTGGCGGGTGGTACACTTCAGCATTACAATGGCTCCAATCTGGATCTAACCTTCTCAACAGCGTATCACTACCTAGCGCCAGTGGGGGATCCGCCATTTGTCCTCAGCCTGCTTCCGCCCAGGTTTTCTCTATGCCTGCTGCTGTTTCCCCACTGGAGCGACTACACATCGAGGTAACCAACGTTTGCAACTTTAAGTGTGAGTTTTGTCCAGATGCGATCATGCAACGGCGGCGGGGGCATATGGATCCCGCGCTGCTGGAGCAGATTTTGGCAGAGGTAGCGGCAACAGGGCTAGCCCGCGTGATTGCTTTTCACCTGATGGGGGAGCCGTTGCTCTACCCACACCTTTTTGAGGGCATTCACAGGGCCGCTGAGCTTGGTCTCCGCCTGCACTTGACCAGCAACGGTAGCACCTTCGCCCTCTGGCCAGAGCACGTTGAAAAGCTGAGCCGCAGCCGGCTGACGAAGTTGACGCTCTCTCTGCAAACTCCCGATCCGGCTACCTTCAGCATCCGCGGAGCACCGACCCGCCTGACGCCGGAGCGCTACTTTGCCGGGATCACCCAGTTTCTGCAGACGCATTTGCGCTCGACCAGCCCTACGCGGGTGCATCTCAAGTTCCTGGATACCAGCCCCCACCCTTTTTTGGTGCCGCACAAGGCTCTTTCGGTGATCGATTCTGCCCAGCAGATGCGCGCTCAGCTCTCGGCTTGGGCCAGACGAGCTTTGCAAGGGATCCCTGATGCACCGGCTCCCGATTGGGTGGACGCCCAGATTGCCACTTATCGAGCGGGCCGCTGGCAGCAGATCCCCATCCATCCGCGCTTGGTTTTGGAAACGTTCCCGTTGGACAGTTGGGGCAATGTGGAAACAAACCGGGTGATCCCAGCCCGTTGGGGATACTGCAATGGGGCTTCTGCTCAGGCGGGGATCCTCTACGACGGTACGGTGGTGCCTTGCTGCAAAGACTACGAAGGGCGAATCCCACTGGGGCAGGTGGCGCCGGGGAGATCCCTGGCCGACATTTTGCGGGGCCAGCCGGCCTGTGTGCTGCGGCAGGGGTTCCATCGCTTGCAGGTGAACCATCCCGTTTGCCAGCGCTGTATGGGCGGAGACACTTTCGCCAAAGCCTTGGCCAGGCAAGTGGGTTCTGTTGTCTACTTCAAGGTGTACCGGCCCTGGAAACAGAGCTTGGATCCCGGCTGGGGACAAGTGTGAATGGTTTCCAGATAAAGTCAATGCCCCCTGGCGGCCCCACGTGACTTTCTTTTGGGCGGCTCAGGTATCGGGAGGGAGTTCCAAGACCAGTGGCCCCAGCAAGCCCTTGCGATAGTCGTTGAGAATTTGCCGCGCCGCTCGTTCGGGATTCCCCTGATAGCGTCGCTCGGCCAGCTCTTGCACGGCTACGTTGCCGAGAGGGATCGCATCCGTCCAGCCGTAGCGCTTTTGTAGGAGCGCTTGGGCTTGGGGCTGCACCTTCAGCACCTGATCCAAAAAGTGGGCCGCCACCCGTTCGGGATCGTAGGCGGCTGCGCCGATGTCATCGCAGATGGCCAACAGAGAGGCCGCCTGCTGATCCGGCAGAGAGGGCGGAATGATGCCCGGCGAGTCCAACAGATCCAACTCCCCTCCCAGCCGCACCCATCGCAATTGCCGCGTCACCCCCGGACGTGCGGCGCTCTCGACGGCCCGCCGCCCCAAAAGCCGGTTCAGCAAAGCGGATTTGCCCACGTTGGGAAAGCCCACCACCACGGCCCGAACCGCCCGCGGTCGCATGCCCCGCTGTTGACGTCGCCTATTGACCGCCTGCCCCAGTTGCAAAATCGCCTGTTTAAGGCGATTCACTCCTTCTCCCGATTGGCCGTTGGTGGGATAGACAGGGATCCCTTGCCGTAAAAAATACTCCTGCCAAGCTTTCAGATCCCTGGCTTCGATACAATCCACCCTGTTCAGAGCCAGGAGGCGAGGTTTTTCCCCCAGCCATTGGCCCAGATCGGGATGGCGGCTGGCCAACGGGATCCGTGCATCCACCACCTCGATCGCCACATCCACCCGCTGCAACTGTTCCCGCAATTGGCCAATGGCCTTGGCAATATGGCCGGGATACCACTGGATGGCCGGAGAACCCATGCCGCCAAAACGTTGAGAGTGAACAACAGCAATCAGCAGTGGGATCCAATCTAGCCCAATTCCCCACAAGAGGCTCGACTGGCCCACCAAAGTATTCAATAATACAAGGCAGAGGGCGCTAGGATCCCTCGCCTGGGCAAGCTAATGTTAAGGCATGTAACAGTGGAGAACTATGGTCAAGCGCGTGCGATTGGATCCCATTGCCCAGGTGTCTGAGATTGCCACCAACAGCAATTTGCTCTCGGTGCTGCTGCAAGAAGAGCTGAATGTGTTGAAAGAGTGCGGCGGGCGCGGCCTCTGTGCCACCTGCCATGTGTATGTGAAAGAGGGGATGGAGTCTCTCTCGCCGGTCACCAAGCGGGAGCAGCGCACTCTGGAGGTGATCACCACTTGCAAGCCCAATTCCCGACTGGCCTGCCAAGCGCGGGTCCTGGGAGAAGGGGTGGTGGTGGAATTGCCGGCGGGGATGTACATCAATGCCTTTAAGGATATCGAGGCGTTGATCGGGCGGCGAGCCGAACAGCCGCTCTTGCACCCTGTAACCGGCGCGATTTTGGTCCAGCAAGGCAAGCTGATTACGCGCTCGGTGCTGGAATCGGTGAGGGATCTGGATCTGGATATCCAAGAGGCTTTGACTCGCAGCAGCCGAGATTTTTAGTGTTCGCGAAGCGGAACGTAGTCCTTGAAGCCCGCACTCTATGCGTCAGCATGAGCGCGGGAGTACGTCACGGTTTCAAAGCAGCGTTCGCACATCCACCACTTTGCCGCTCACGGCCGCTGCCGCCACCATGGCCGGGCTCATGAGCAGGGTGCGCCCGGTAGGGGATCCCTGACGGCCCTTAAAGTTGCGGTTGGAAGAAGAGGCGCTGATCTGGCGCCCCACCAACCGATCCGGGTTCATCGCCAAACACATGGAGCAGCCGGGATCCCGCCACTCAAACCCTGCTGCCTCGAAGATCTCCCGCAGGCCCTCCTGTTCGGCCTCCTGCTTGACCCGCTCCGAGCCGGGTACTACAAACGCCTTTACCCCAGGCGCCACCCGCCGCCCCTTGGCGATCTTGGCCGCCTCCCGCAGGTCGCTTAAGCGGCCATTGGTGCAACTGCCAATGAAGCAGACATCCACCGGCGTCCCCACAATGGGATCCCCCGGCTGCAAATCCATGTAAGCATAGGCCTCTTGGGCCAGTTCCCGCTCGCTTTCCGGCAGCTCCTCGGGAGCCGGGATCCGCTCATCCACGCCAATACCCTGGCCAGGGGTGATCCCCCAAGTAACCGTCGGGGCAATGTCGGCAGCTTGGAACACGACCACGTCGTCATAGACCGCATCGGGGTCACTGGCCAGGCTTTTCCACCAGGCCACTGCCTCTTCCCAGTCAGATCCCTGGGGAGCGAACTCCCGCCCCTTTAGATACTCAAAGGTTACCGCATCGGGATTGACGTAGCCGCAGCGGGCTCCCCCCTCGATGGACATGTTGCAGAGGGTCATGCGCTCTTCCATACTCATGGCCTCGATGGCGCTGCCGCCGTACTCGTAGGCGTAGCCCACCCCGCCTTTGACCCCCAGCCGGCGGATGATGTGCAGGATAACATCCTTAGCGTAAACCCCCGGCCCCAACGTGCCCTGGATCTCGATGCGGCGCACCTTGAGTTTGGACAAAGCTAAGGTTTGGGTGGCCAACACGTCCCGCACCTGGCTGGTGCCGATGCCGAAGGCAATCGCCCCAAAGGCCCCATGGGTGGACGTGTGGCTATCTCCGCAGGCAATGGTCATCCCCGGCTGCGTCAGCCCTTGCTCCGGCGCGATGACATGCACGATCCCCTGCCGACCGGAGCCGCTGTTGTAGAAGCGAATGCCATGTTGCCGACAGTTGCGCTCCAATTCCTGGATCATCTCCTCCGCCAAGGGATCGGCAAAAGGCCGCGCCCGGCCGTCGGTGGGAATGATGTGATCCACTGTAGCCACCGTCCGCTCCGGGAACAGAACCGGCAGATGACGCTCCCGCAGCATGGCAAAAGCTTGCGGGCTGGTGACCTCGTGGATCAAGTGCAGGCCGATGAACAACTGCGTCTGCCCCGAGGGCAACATCCGCACCGTGTGAGCATCCCATACCTTGTCGAATAGTGTCCTCTCGCTCATCTTCCCGGCCTGTAGCCAATTCCTGTAACCCTTCAATGTGCTACCTGGGGGAAAGCTTGTCAAGGTACAGGCTTTCGCACCTCAGTTCTCTGGCCAGGAAACTCCTGCGGTAGCCGATGAGAAGAGTCGCCTTCAAGCGGGATCCCTGAAAGCCGGCCAGGGCAAAAAGCGATAGCCTGCCTCTTCAATGGCGGCGACGATATTCGGCAGGGCCTCGGCGGTATGGGGCCAGCGATCGTGCAGCAGCAAAACCAGGGGTTGATCCGAATTCTTGAACACCTGCAACTGGGCTTGAACGCGTTCCAACAGTTGGGCCGCCGTTTGGCCGGCATAGGCATCTTCTGGGCTCATGTTCCAGTAAAGAACGCGATACCCTGCCTGCTCCAAAGAACGCCGTAAAGCCGAATCGAGACGAAAACCTCCCGGCGGCCGAACCACCAGTTGGGGATCCAAATGCAACGTTTTCAGCAGTTGCGTTGTCTGATCCACCTCGGCATAGAAGATCGCGTCACTGCTGTAGAGGCGTCGATAATCGTGAGTAAACGTATGGTTGGCTATGGTGTGGTGGTGAGCCCGAATGGATTGGGCCAATTCTGGAAATTGAGAGACATGATTGCCGATAAGAAAGAAGGTGGCCGGAATCTGTAGCTGATCCAAAACCTCTAAAAGGCGAGGGGTGGACTGTGGCCAGGGCCCATCGTCAATGGTGAGGAAAGCAGAACGGGGCGGCACCTCTAATAAGGGCTCCAGCACCTCTTCCAAAGGCAGGGGCAAAGGCTGGCTGTTTTCCCAAGGATCAAGCCAATTGGGATCTGCCGCCCAGCCGTGTTGCAGCACCACCTCCACATGAGGGGGAGCAGGGGTGATCAACAGGCGCCCGGTGTGCTCGTCCTGGTTGCCCCAGCTCAGCCGGTAGGGCAGCTCCGCAGGCACCTCAACAAGGGTCGAACGGGTAATCACGGCATAGGGAATGTCGATCAAATAATGCCCGTTCACCCGCTCTTGATGAACCCAAGCAGCAGAGGGAGCCGACAAATAAATGAGGAGATCTTGCGGGTTGCTGCCGCGCACGACTCGAACGCTCTCAATCGGGAGAACGGGGTCGTATTCTGAGGTCAGGGTTAGGTTGAGATCGAAAAGCGGTTGGGCCTCCACCGCGTAGTAGTACAGCCCCACCAATAGGAAAACCAAGAAAAAGATCGCCGCTTTCAGAGAATGCATGGAAGTTGCCGGGGCTTTCGCAACAATCATAGGGCAGAAGGCTACCCCAACTCTCCAGAGAGAGCAGGATGAGCTCAACTTATGAGCGCAGGCGCTCTTCCCATTTACGAGCAGGAGAGGCGCGGCGGATGTCCCGCCAGATGGCTGTGGCAGCCAGGGTGCCATCGGCAACCGCAATTGACACCTGGTTCAGGCCCTGCTTCAAATCCCCGAGCGCAAACAGGCGCGGGTGGGCAGTGCGGCACCACTCGTCGGTGAGCAGACTCTCCCCTTGCCATTTCAAGTCAGGGATCCCTTTCAAGTAGTCGTTGTGGTATTTGGCTCCCATCGCCACCAAGCCGGTGGTAGCCTCAATGTAGGTGCCATCCTCCAGCTCTACCCCTCTCATCTGGTGGTTTTCTCCCCAAAAACGGCGAATGGGAGCTTCGTAGAGGGGATAGCCGTGTTCGGCCAGTTTTTGGCGCATTTCAGGGCCAACCGAGCAGAGGCCGTGGGTCAACACCGAGATATAAGGCGTAAACCAGTTGAGGACAAAAGCGGTGTTGATTTGAGCCTCGGAGCCGACGATCAAAACCGCCTTTTGATCCCGCATTTCATGGCCATCGCAGATCATACAAACATGCAGCGAGTAGCCCGCATACTCGTAAACATTTTGCATGTCGGGCAATTGCGGCAAATGGTCGATGATGCCCGTTGCTGCAATCAAATATCGGCTGCGAAAAACGGGGTAGAGGCTGTTGACTTTTCCCACCTTGACCTTGACGGCAAAAAGCTCTCCCTCATCCTTCACATCTTCCACATAGCCCCACAGATAGTCCACCCCCAAGCTGAGGGCGTGCTCCCTTCCCTGTCGCAACAGCTCCCGCCCTGGCGTGGTCGGAGGTAGGCCGAGATAATTGCGCAAATCCTGCATCCAAAAAGAGCGGCCTCTGCCTTTTTCTACGACCAGGCAGCTCAAGCCGTAGCGAGCCAGATAGATCGCCGCCGACAACCCCCCTGCGCCGCCGCCGGCGACAATGACATCGTAGATTTTGTTCAAGCCAACTTCTAGGTTCTTGCTGTTCAGCTTCATAGACGGTATCCTCTCGTAAGCTTTCTACTGGGTAACCTTCAAGTCGTCGGTCGCGGATCCAAAAACCTTAAGAAAATCCATATGTCCCGAAGGTCTGCTTATCCTGTTCATGCATCATGTCTCTATTAAGGCGTGTCGAGGTGAAGGGATCAGTTCCAACAACCGTCTAGAATAGGGGCTGAACTCTCTGTCAGGAGAAGAACCTTATGCCAGGCATCTTAGCGGCCATTGCCCTCATCTTCATTGGCTACCTGTTCAACTCGGTCAAGATCATCAGCCAGGGGTATGAGGCACTGGTAGAGCGTTTGGGCCGGTTTCACCGCAAGCTAACCCCAGGGCTGCACGTTATTCTCCCCCCCCTCGACAGAATTGTTTTCCAGGAAACCATTCGCGAGAAGGTACTGGACGTGCCACCGCAGCAGTGCATCACCAGCGACAACGTTTCGCTGATGGCCGATGCAGTGGTTTATTGGCGCATCACTGATATGATCAAGGCCCGCTATGCAGTGGAGGATGTGCAACGGGCTTTGATTAATCTGGTGCTGACGGCCTTGCGCGCCGAAATTGGCCGCATGGACTTGGATCAAACCTTTTCCTCCCGTGCCGAGATCAACGCCCGCCTTTTGACAGAACTGGACGAGGCCACCGATCCCTGGGGGATCAAGATCACCCGCGTAGAAGTCAGGGATATCCAGCCCTCTAAGACGGTGCAAGACTCGATGGAAAAGCAAATGGCTGCCGAACGGGAAAAGCGGGCCGCCATCCTCAAGTCGGAAGGGGAACAGCAGGCCAGCATCAATCAGGCGGCAGGGGCTGCTAAGGCACAGTTGTTGCGAGCAGAGGCCGAGAAGCGGGAGCGGCTGCTGCTGGCCGAGGGTACGGCTGAGGCCATCAAAACCATTGCCGCCACTCTGCAGGAGAACCCGGAGGCAGTCAATGCGCTGCAATACCTGATGGCGCAAAACTACATCGATATGGGTTTCAAGGTGGGCAGCAGTCCCAGCTCGAAGGTGATCTTTATGGATCCCAACTCCATCCCCGGCACCCTGCAAGGATTGGTCTCCATGGTGGACGTTGCCAAAAGCGGACAGGGCTCCGGATCGCAACCGTTGCGCACCTCCGCTGCTTTCCCAACTGAGGTGGATCTTCCTCGGCTCGACTAAACCATGGTGGCTTCAGCCCAGGAAGGAGCTCCTGCTTGGCTGCTGGTGGGGCAGGTGGTGGCGGCCCATGGCCTGCGGGGCTGGCTGCGGGTCAAGTGCTGGTCAGATTTCCCGGAGCGACTCACCCAGCCGGGGCCCCGTTGGCTGCAGCGGGATGCGGATCCGGAGCCCCTACTACATCCTTTGATCGAGGGGCAATTTTTCCCGGCTAAGGGCCTTTACTTGGTGCGACTGGAAGGGATCCCCGATCGAACGGCTGCAGAGGTTTGGGTGGGAGCCAAGGTGCTGGTGCCGGCTTCCCACCGCTTGCCCCTCCAGCCGGAGGAGTACCACTACCGCGATCTCATCGGCTTGGCCGTCTATCACCAAGGAGAGCTGCTGGGACAGGTTTCGGGGATTTTGGCCGCCGGCCAGGATGTGCTGGAGATAACAACCCCTGACCGCCGACAGGTGTTGATCCCTTTTGTAAAAGCCCTGGTGCCCGTTGTGGATTTGGAAAAAGGCACGCTTCAGGTACAGCCGCCGCCGGGGTTGGTGGAGAGCTTTCTGGGTTAGGGTCTGGAGAGATAGACTGATTTCTCTACCTGCATCCCCTCCTGAACTCGGCCCCCAGAAGCGTCTGTGTGGCTATTCTAGCCTTTTGTGCTACCATAGGGGCAGTTTTTTGGGATACTAGACTCACTCCTGGCCTTTAAGGTCAATTTTCTGGGTTTCTGTGGATCTTGGCTGGGGGTCTTCTTCAGGATTGGAGTTGCGAATGACGGAAAACTACGGTGCAGAGCAGATCCAAGTTTTGGAAGGCTTGGAGGCTGTGCGCAAGCGGCCTGGCATGTACATTGGTTCCACCGGGCCCAAGGGGTTGCACCATTTGGTGTACGAGGTGGTGGACAACTCCGTCGATGAGGCTTTGGCCGGCTATTGCGACGATATTCAGATTACCCTCTACCCCGATAGCTCGGTGTCTGTTTTGGACAATGGCCGCGGCATTCCGGTGGATATTCATCCCAAAACTGGGCAGTCGGCCCTGGTGACGGTGCTGACGGTGTTGCACGCGGGGGGCAAGTTCGGCGGCGGCGGTTATAAGGTCTCCGGCGGGCTGCACGGGGTAGGGGTGTCGGTGGTAAATGCCCTCTCCGAATGGGTGGAGGTGACGGTTTGGCGGGAGGGCAAGGTTCACTTTCAGCGGTTTGAGCGCGGGGCGGTGGTGGGATCCTTGCAATCCGAGCCGCAACCCCAGGGATCCAACCGGCGGGGTACAGAGGTGCGCTTCAAGCCGGATGGGCTGATCTTTCCCGAGCGAGAGTTCGACTATGCTCTGTTGGCGGCCCGCTTTCGCGAGTTGGCCTACCTCAACGCTGGCCTGAAAATTACCTTCACCGACCTGCGGCGGGATCCACCGCACCGCGAAACCTATCAGTATGCGGGCGGCATCAAGGAATATGTAGCCTTCATCAACCACGAAAAAACCCCCATTCACTCCGACATCATCTACATACGGGGGGAGCGGGATGGCGTCGAGGTGGAAGTGGCGCTGCAGTGGTGCTCGGATGTCTATACCGACACGTTGATCGGCTTTGCCAACAACATCCGCACCACCGAGGGGGGCACCCACTTGGAGGGCCTGAAAGCCTCTCTTACCCTCACCATCAACAGCCAAGCCCGCAAGCTCAACAAACTCAAAGATTCTGACAGCAACCTGGCCGGAGAAAACGTGCGGGAGGGGCTGACGGCTATCGTCTCGGTCAAAGTACCCAACCCCGAGTTTGAGGGGCAGACCAAAACCAAGTTGGGCAACACGGAGGTGCGGGGCATTGTCCAGACCCTCGTCTCCGAGGCGCTGGCGGAGTATCTGGAGTTCAACCCCAACGTGGCCAGGGGGATCGTCGATAAAGCCATCCAGTCCTTCAACGCTGCCGAAGCAGCCCGGCGGGCCAGGGAATTGGTGCGGCGCAAATCCGCCCTGGAATCTTCCACGCTGCCGGGGAAGTTGGCCGATTGCAGTTGCCGTGACCCGGCCGAATCCGAGGTGTATTTGGTGGAAGGCGACTCGGCGGGGGGCAGCGCCAAACAAGGTCGGGATCGGCAGTTTCAGGCGGTACTGCCTTTGCGCGGCAAGATCCTCAACATCGAAAAGGCAGATCCCGCCAAGATCTACAAAAATGCCGAGATTCAGGCGATGATCACGGCGCTGGGGTTGGGGGTTAAAGGCGATGAATTTGATCCCAGCCAACTGCGCTACCACCGCATCATCCTCATGACCGATGCTGACGTGGACGGCAGCCACATTCGCACCCTGTTGTTGACCTTTTTCTACCGCTATCAAAAGGCCCTTCTGGAACAGGGCTATGTCTATATCGCCTGTCCGCCGCTCTACAAAATCGAGTGGGGCCGCAATAATGTTCGCTATTGCTACAGCGACGCCGAGAAGGATCAGATCGTGCGGGGATTGCCGGCCAACGCCAAGTACACTATCCAACGGTTCAAGGGTCTGGGGGAAATGATGCCCGAACAACTTTGGGAGACCACCATGAACCCGGCAACGCGCACCCTCAAACAGATCACCATTGAAGATGCGGTGGAGGCGGATCGCATTTTCACCATCTTGATGGGAGATGCTGTCGGCCCCCGACGGGAGTTTATTGAGGCTCACAGTGCCCATCTGGATCTGGCGGCTCTGGATATCTAGCCGATGGCGGGAAGCTTTGCCCTCTGGAGGAGGGTCGCTCTCCACTGTCGGCAGTTACAGTCGTTTCCAACAGGATTAAGACACTTTGCCGCCGGCCCAAGCGCTCCGCGCCGCTCACGCGACCACCCCCGACCCCTCTCCCTCAGGGAGCAGCCCAAGCGCTCTGCGCCGCTCACGCGACCACCCCCGACCCCTCTCCCTCAGGGAGAGGGGAGTTAGGGATAGGCGCGTTCGCGGCAGCATTGCGTCGCAACAACGACGTAGAGAAACGTTTCATGAATAGGTCAGGGAGTTGCAGCTCAAGCCATGTGGCAAAGTGAGGGAAGAGCGTTCAAGATCCGGCCATGCCTACATTGTTTGCGGCTCTCCTGGCGGCGCTGGGGGGCTATCTCCTGGGATCCATCCCCACCGGCTACTGGGTAGGCCGTTGGTGGGGCGGCATCGACCTCCGCCAACAGGGATCCGGCTCGACGGGGGCAACCAATGTGTTGCGGACGCTGGGCAAGGGGCCGGCGCTGCTGGTGTTGCTGG
This sequence comes from Synechococcus sp. H55.9, assembly GCF_047462355.1. Taxonomy (NCBI): domain Bacteria; kingdom Bacillati; phylum Cyanobacteriota; class Cyanophyceae; order Synechococcales; family Synechococcaceae; genus Synechococcus; species Synechococcus sp. H55.9. Next base: position 16,764 of record NZ_JANSJB010000035.1, read on the forward strand.
TGGATGCTGCCAAGGGGGCGGCAGCGGTGGCCCTGGGATCGGCTTTGGGATCGCCGTGGTGGGTGGTCGTAGCGGCCCTGGGGGCGGTGATCGGCCATAGCCGCTCCTGTTGGCTGGGCTTCAAGGGGGGCAAATCGGTGGCCACCAGCCTGGGGATCTTGTTGGCTATGGCTTGGCCGGTGGCGCTGGCCACCTTTGGCGTCTGGCTGCTGGGGATCGCCCTCACCCGCATTGTCTCCTTCAGCTCTTTGCTGGCGGCAGGGGCGGCCCCGCTCTTGATGTGGGCAATGGCTCAGCCTCTGCCCTATGTGTTGTTTGCCTTGGCGGGCGGAGTGTATGTGATCGGGGCTCATCGACGCAACATCGAGCGCCTGCTGGCCGGCTCGGAGCCGCGCATCGGCCAAAAATTGGCCCAATCTCCCTAATTCACCCTGTCCCAGAGCACGATGGAACAGACGACAGTGGTTTTCGTTTACGGATCCCTGCTGCGGGGTGGCCAGTACCACAGCCTGCTGCAAGGAGCAGAGTTTTTGGGAACCGACAGCCTCAACCACATCGACCTCTACGATCTCGGCCCCTACCCGATGGCGGTTCCTGGCCAAAATCGGCTCTACGGCGAGCGCTACCGCATTCCCTTGAGCCTGTTACCCCGCCTAGACGAGCTGGAAGATCACCCGCGGCTGTACGAACGACGGTGGGTGCAATTGGAGAGCGGCACCTCGGCCTGGGTATACCTAGGTCGGCCCAAGCAGGTGCAGGGGTGCTCGCTCATCCCCAGTGGCCGCTGGCTGCCTCGAGATCCCTAGAGATCAAAGTGGAGCTTGACGCCCTCAACATACTGGGGCAGTAACTCGGCTGAGGGTGGATCCCATTCCGGGGGATCCGACTCTCTGGCAAAGGGAGCAGCGGCCTCTACAGGGCTGGACGTGCGCTCCAGGTAGTAGATGCGATCTCCGCGTCGCCAAACGTCCGGCTCAGGCAGGTAAAACAACCGGCCCAGTTGAGACGATCCGCCTCCCTCCCGGAACCAGCCCCCCAAGCGCTGCGGGCGCACCAGCAACAAAGGCAGGCAGAGATCGGCTTTGATGCGGTAGGCAAACTGATCCCGCAGTCGCTCCAACGTGGGATCCTCCACTTCCATCTGGGCTGAAAAGGGGTTGAGCAGAGCTGAGCGCGCCGCCGAGATCGACTCCTGGGCCGAGGCCACTGTCAATTGGGGGGGCTTCAGACCCAGATCCGCCAAGGTGGGCAGGGTGATCGAGCGCAACTCGGCCCGGTTGGCCTCCAGGTAGCCGGCCCAGCGCTGCAGTTGGGAAAAGGGGATCGGCAGGGTGCGGATCCCTTCTGAGATGGGCATCTCCGGCAGCAATACCGTCCAGATGGCAGCGGAAACCGAGAGCTTCACCATCAACTCGGCAATGGCCCAGTTCATCTGGGGATCCAAAGTCAGGATCAGCAGCGTCTCCGCATGGTCGATATCGGCTTTCAAGAAGGCTGACTCGCTCAGCACGGCTTCCTGCAAAGATCCGGGAAGCACCTGGCCAGGTTCCTCCAAGGACTCCGTCCCGCTGACGCGAACGGGCAGAGCTTTGGAGAGCCCATTGCTGGTGGGGGGCTGGGGCCCTGAGGTATGGCCGGCTTTGTGGCCGTTGAGCTCGGCTGGGCCGACAGGCTCGCGCAGACGGGATCCCGACGGCAGTGGCAGCACCTCCACCGCCTGGTTGAGGGAGCGCAGCAACTGGGCCAACTGGTCGACCAGCGGATGGTTGCCGACGATCACGGTAGAACTGCCCTGATCCAAGCCCAGCCAGCGGGCCACCCAGGCGGCGGTCAGCCCCTGCACCGTCACCGTGAGCGAGATGGTCAAAAACACCAGCGCCTTGAGGGCATCTCCCCCGGTAATGCCCCGCTCGGTGAGCAAAATGGCAAACAAAGAGGCCACCGAAGCCGCCACAATGCCGCGGGGGGCCAGCCAGGCCACAAACAGCTTCTGCCGCCAATTGAGGTCGCTGCGCCAGGTACACAGCCACACGCTCAAGGGGCGCACCACCAGCATCAGGCAGAGCACCGTGGCCAACGCTCCCCAGCCCAGAGCAAATACCGCCTTCAGAGAGAGGGTGGACGTGAGCAGGATAAACAATACCGAGATAGCGACCACCACCAACTGGCCGTGGAACTGGCGCACGCTCCGCTCGGCAATGGCCGCCTTCTGCCGCACCACCAGGCCCGCCATCACCACCGCCATCAGCCCCGCCTCGGAGCGCAGCGACTGGGCCAGGGCAAACACCCCCAGCGCCCCCGCCAGCACCACCGAGTTGCGCAGCTCCTCCGTCAAAAACTGCCGCGACCAGAGCAGAAAGGATCCCATCAGCCAGCCCCCCAGCGCCCCCACCGCCGACCCAATGGCCAAGCGGCTGGACAACTGCTCCAAGGCCATGAGGAAGCTGGGGTGGCCAGAAAGCACCACCTGCAGCACCACCACCGCCAAGATGGCCCCCACCGGATCGATGAGCACCCCTTCCCCTTCCAGCAGGGTGCT
>NZ_JANSJB010000035.1:19402-23811 GCF_047462355.1 Synechococcus sp. H55.9
CGTTGCAGCCGCAGGTTCAGCCCCCCCTCAAACAGGATCAGAGCCACCGCCAACGACACCAGCGCCTCCAGCCCGGATCCCATAACCTGGGGGTGAACCCAGCTCAGGCCATCCGGGCCCAGCAGCACCCCAAACAGGAGCAGGAAAACAATGCTGGGCACCTTGACAAAATTGGCCAGGACTTGAGCTGCGATCCCGGCCACTAGGGCCAGCGTAAACAGGATCGTCAGCTCAAAGGAGTTTTCCATGCCGAGGCTCAACCTCCCTTAGCGAGAACTCTGTCCCAGCAGTTCTGTCTTGGTTAGCGTTGGGGCCACAGAAGGTTGACATGAACAGGCTGTTAACAACTACAAGTCGCTCCGGGCCGGGACAGACACAGGTGGGAGCAGCGAGAAAGCATCTTGACGAACAGGCAAACTCTGGCCGAATGTAACACTTTTATGTAACACCTTGAAGTTACTGCTCCTTGAGTCTAGGGTAGCTCAGGCCGAAGGTGAACTCAAATGGCCGCCCTCGGAGGGGGCAGCTCCCTGTTGCAGGCTGTCCTCTTGGCAGGGGCCGGCCTCCGCCAGGGGCTTGACACGACGAATGGGCAGGTTGGCGATCAGGGCCGTCGTCCCCCCTTCTGCCGCCAAGTGAAATTGCAGCCCCTCCGCATCCAGCTCCACATAGCGGGACACCACCCCCAAAATCTCCAGCCGCATCGCTTCCAAGGCTGCCGGGGTGAGGTCGGTGCGGTCGTGGGCCAAGATCAGTTTCAGGCGTTGCTTGGCCTGCTCGCGGCTGCTGCCGGAGTGGCGGGAGAAAAGCTGATCTAAGAAATCGAGAAGCATGGGCCTTAGCGGTAGCTGGAGTCAGTCGTCAAGGCGAATGGGGATGGGCAAACCCAATCCAAATCAGGCAGAAGAGCCATTCAAAGCACCTTTTGGTTTAAAAACCGCTTGGCTTTTTCCCAGAAAGACTCACCCAAGCTGGCCAACTTGGGGAATTCCACCGTCTCCCCTTCCAGCCGTCGGGCAATGCGCTGGATGGCCTGAGCAGCCAGAGTTGGGTTGGCCGAGAGGACTAGGGGCTCCCCTTTGTTGGTGGAGACGATCACCTCCCGGTCTTCTGGAATGATACCCACCAAGGGGATGGCCAGCACCTCCACCACGTCTTCCACCGACATCATCTGGCCGGCTGCCACCATATCGGGGCGCAGGCGGTTGACGATAAGCTGGGTCGGTGCAATTTGTGCAGCTTCCAACAAGCCCACTACGCGATCTGCATCCCGCACTGCCGCCACCTCCGGGGTGGTGACGATGAGTGCCTCGCCGGCCCCCGCGATGGCATTGCGAAACCCCTGTTCGATCCCTGCCGGGCAGTCGATCAGCACATAGTCGTGGCTGCCGGCCAGCTTCTCGATCAACTGGCGCATCTGATCTGGGTTGGCCGCCGTTTTGTTGCGGGTTTGGGCTGCTGGCAACAGCGAGAGATTGGGGGTGCGTTTGTCTTTCACCAACGCTTGTTCAAGGCGACATTCCCCCGCAATCACCTCTAGAGCCGTGTACACCACCCGATTCTCCAGCCCCAGCAACAAGTCCAGGTTGCGCAGGCCAAAGTCGGCATCCACCACCACCACCGAGCGACCCAAGCGCGCCAAGGCAGTGCCCAGGTTGGCCGTTAGGGTGGTTTTGCCCACCCCGCCTTTGCCAGAGGTTACGACAATGACTCGGCTCATACCCCCCTCCGCAGAAAATCCTGAAGGCTGGCAATGCAGATGGCATCCTCCTGCAAGTAAACCACCTCTGGCGTGTCGGGGGGGGATCCACCCTCGGGTGGACGGGCCACCTGATCGGCAATGCGCAACTGAGTCGGCTCCAACTGCAAAGCCAAGATCACAGCACTCCTATCTCCCTCGGCGCCGGCATGCACCAGCCCTCGCAGACGTCCCCAAACCCAAATGTCTCCGCCCGCAATGATCTCGCCGCCAGGGTTGAGATCCCCCAGCAAGAAGACCGAGCCGCGGTGGCGCACGGACATTCCCGAGCGCACTGTGGATCGCAGGTAGAGGGGGGTGGTATCCGGAGGGACAGGGGGAATCGCCTCTAAGGGGGAAGATTGTTCCACAGAATAGCCCAGCGTCGCCGCCGCAATCGCCGTCGAGCGGGATCCGGTTTGGACGCGCCACAGTTGCAGTCCATGCTGGGACAACAGGGCAGCAAGGATTTGTAAGGCAGGCATGTCCAGCTCTCGCCCTTGGCACCACAGGGTCAGGGGGGCCACTCCTGCCCAGTGGGGTTTGCGGCTGCGCAACTGCCACACCAAGTTCTCCCAAACTTCTTCCCAGGTCAGGGTGCTGGGCAGGTGCAGATGGATCCCTTGGGCATCCGAGCGAAAGTACACACTGCCCGTAGCCCAGGAGTCTGGAGATGGGGTAAGCGGGGAGATTTCAGGGTTCCATGTAGGGGATCCCATCATAACGGCGCCTGAACATTTGCCCGAATATAGAGCCTCATCCTATTCCATTCTTCCCCAGGGGTATGGTGCAATTTTTGGCCAAATCGCTCAACATGGCCTAGTCAGCTCCGGCAGCTCCACTTGGCCTGCGCAATCTCTCCCCCAAACCCAGCGCACCGAAATCGAGATCTTGCCTGTGCTGCCGGTTTTACACTATAGCCCAGCGCCAATAGACATGAGGGATCCCCGCCATCGATCTGGCCAACTCACTCCAGCGCTAGTGTACCAACCCTTTTGGGTCTTGCGCAGGGGTGTTCAATGGGTTGCATCTGGACAACCATGAGCTCAAGAGCAGAACACAGGGTCAGTTTGAAGAGAGCGCCGAGCTGTGCCCAGCGGATCCCATATCCAAGTTTGGTTTATAATCTTTTTAGATTTCGGCTTAGCTTGGATTTGAAGAGGTCAACTTTAGCCTGGCTGAGCTGTACGGCTCTTCTGCAGCGCCCCACTGGGTCTAGATCCTTTCCCGTCCTGTTTGGTTTGTTTTTCTATCAACTTGGGAGATTCTTATGGCCGTTCCCAATGGTCATTCCAGCACGCTTCCAGAGCAAGAAGCCTCTTCTGTGGGAAAGGACTCCGTCTCGCCAACGCAGATGGGTAGCCCTCTGAACCTGGCTCCTCTGCCTGCTGAGGGGGCCTCTGCTCAGATGCCGGTACTGCTGACGGAGAGATCCGGCCCGCCCGTCTTCCCCAGCCCTGTCAAGTTCAGCAAGATCGAGATCGACCACCGTCCGGTGGGGGCTTCGACCCTGAAGGTGGTGGATTACTATGCCGACGGACGTCCGGTTGCCGCCGCAACTCTTAAGGTTGTGGATACCTGGGGCGAGGGGCGCCCAACGGTTGCCTCGGGGGCCAAATTCATCCATGATCCCGCCCTCAATCGTCCGGTGATGGCCGATGGCCTGAAAATTGCCAAAACCTTCCTGGGCAACCGCCCCATCGAGGCCAGTCCCCTCAAGGTGCTGCGCTAGCCGGGATCCCCAAGATGGCCCCTTTGCTAACCTGGGCTGGGGCGCATCAGGGTGGTGAGTATGGAGCTCCTGGCGATTCTCGTGGGGCTGTTGGCAGGCTTGGGAGGAGGAGCAGGCTATCTGGCAGATCAGACGGCACGGCAGCTTTTGCTGGATCAGTTGGATCGGGCCGAGGTTTTGGAGGTGCGCATCCAAAGCCGGCCCAACTACCGTCTGCTGAAGGGCCAAGCGGATCGCCTGCTGATTGCCGGTCGCGGGCTGTATCGGGCCCCTTTCCCCCGCCTTGAGCTTCTCGAGTTGGAAACCGATCCGGTGGCGATCGATCCCTCTTTTTTTCAGGGGGCTCCCCTGCGCCTGGCGCGACCTCTGCAAGCTGCGGTGCGGGTGGTGGTGCGAGAAGAGGACTTGAATGCTGCCCTCAACCTGCCAGAGGTGCTCCGCCAGTTTCAGGATATTCAAGCAGATCTGCCCTTTGGCGGAGCTGGCAGGGAAGCTCGCCGTTTTGACCTGCGTCAGCCCCGCGTCGAGTTTTTGGATCCCAACCGTATTCAGCTTTCTGCCCTCTTGGTGGAGCGGGACGGCGGCACCGAGCAGTCGGTCGAAGTGGTGTTCAACGCCGGGATCCGGGTGGAAGAAGGGCGCAGCCTCAAGCTGGAGAATCCGGAGTTTGTCATCGGTTCTGTACGGGTTCCTGATGAGATCTCAGCAGCCTTCTTGGGCGGGCTCAATAGGGTGTTTGACCTGCAAGAGCTGGAAGAGATCGGGATCCTGCTGCGGGTGCTCAGCCTAGAGATAGAACCTGACCAATTGCAGGTGATTGGGTTTGTGCGGGTGGAGACGCTGGAGAAGATCATGATCCCTGACGCGGACGGCTAGAGATCCCGGTTGAGCATGGATGCAATCTTCAGCTAGAAACCGCAGGAGCCCCGCCCTGTACCC
>NZ_JANSJB010000036.1:0-4892 GCF_047462355.1 Synechococcus sp. H55.9
AACCGGCCCTGAACGCATTGTTGCCTCGGTTTTGCCCCAGCTAGATTTGAGCGTGGAAGAAATCTTGCAAGCGCGTCGTTCTGTGTAGTGTTCCGTGCTGCATACTTTGCCAGGAGAAACTTATGCCGATTGGAGTGCCCCGCGTTCCCTACCGTCTGCCCGGTGAGCCCTACAGCCAGTGGATCAGCCTCGACGACCGCCTCTACCAAGAGCGGATCTTGTTTATTGGCGAGCCCATCGATGACAATTTGGCCAATACTATCGTGGGGGTGATGCTCTACCTCAACTCCCAGGATCCGCAAAAAGACATTGTGATGTACATCAACTCTCCGGGCGGCTCTGTGACGGCGGGCATGGCCATCTACGACACCATGAACCACATCAAGCCGGACATCGTAACCGTTTGCGTGGGCCAGGCAGCCTCGATGGCGGCCTTTTTGCTGGCTGCCGGCACCAAGGGAAAACGCTTTGCCCTGCCCCACTCCCGCATCATGCTGCACCAGCCTTCTCTGGGCACGATCCAAGGCCAGGCCAGCGATATCGAAATTCGCGCCCGCGAAACTCTGCGGGTCAAACGGCGCATGAATGAGATCTTGGCGCAAACCACCGGCCAACCGCTGGAGAAAATCGAGCGGGATGTGGAGCGAGACTTTTACCTCTCGGCCACGGAAGCCCAGGCTTATGGAATTGTCGACCGGGTGATCCAAGAGCGCTCGGAAGCCATGGCCAGCTAAGGGGGATTTTGGCTCGCCGCAAAAAGAAGACCTGGGCAAGATTCCGAATCAAGCGGAGTGAACCGGGAGATTGGCATCCAGTGAACCGAAAGCATTGGGTCAGAAGGAGCAGTGGATGGGCCGGTCTGCTGGTGTTCCTGCTGTATCCCCCCTATCCAGCTTTGGCTTTGCCCCCGGCTTCTGAGCTCCCTGAGGAGGTGCTGCGGGCTCAGCCAGATTTGCAGGCTCGCTCTCCGGTCGATAATCAGCCCCTCACCGCCGGCGAAGCTCTGCAACTCCAAGCAGCGCTGGGGGCCCGGCCCGAAACCGGATCTGTTTCTCCAGAGGTGGAGCGGCTGATCTTTTTGCTCAGGCTGCGCAAAGGGTTGCGCGACCTGTTTCCTTTTTTGTTCCCATAGCCTTTGATCTGGCCTTCACCCCCTGTTCCCCTCTCCCCAAGGGCGAGGAGGGATCCCTTTCTGGTAGCGGTAGGGGCCGGCGCGGGATCCCCAGGTTTGCTGACCGGTGGTGGCGTCAAAGCCGCGATCCCAGGTGATGAATTCTTGGGCTGTGAGGTCAAACTCGATGTGGATGTAGGTGCTGTCGCCGGGGTTGAGACGGCAGCCGCCGCCCGGCAGCATCTGGCCATGAAAGCAGTTGGGACGTTTTTCCACCAAAATGCGGCAGCCGGGCAAATGCTCCAGGTCTGCCAGAGAAAGCTGCGCCAAGCGCTGCGGATCCTGAGAGGCGCCTGCCCAAGCCGCTTGATCCCGCAACTTGTAGTTCTCGATCCGCAAGGGATCCGCCAACAACTGCAGCACTCGGCTGCGGTAAAACCGGCCCGGCGTGTGCTCGTTAAATTGCTCGGTAAAAAAGCCGATCCCCTCTGAAAACAAGCGGGGTAGGCGCACGTACCAGAGGCTGACCGGCACAAACCACACCGGTTCTGCCATGGCTTGGGCGCGGTTGCTGTAGTAGCCTTCCAGCCAATCGGCCAAGGTCTGCAAGTCAGAGTTGGGAGCTGCCGCAGAAGAAGCTGTCATGGGCAGGAAAGAGGGTTGCCTGTCTTCAGGGATTTCTCGATTGTACGGCTATGCCAAGGGGGGGTGGGGGCCGAGCAGTAGGGGCCGCCTCGATCTTGTCTGGAGAGGTCAAGATTGGCTTGGCTGGTCATAGCTGTTGTCGCTGCCGCTGTTGCCGCTCCAGGGCCTCGAACAGGGCTTGAAAATTGGCCTCTCCAAAGCCTGTGGCCCGGCCTAGCCGTTGAATGACTTCAAAGAAAAAGGTGGGCCGGCCAAATAGAGGTTGGGTAAATGTTTGCAGCAGAAGGGGACGATCCTGGCCATCAGAGGCGGGCAGGGTGGCATCCAAAAGGATCTGCTGCTCCACCAGGTCTTGCCAGGAGATGGCCTGTCCAAGGGCGGAACGGAGCGCCAACCCCAACTCCCTTTCCAGGCTGGTGTAGTACTGCGGCGGCACCTGCAAAAAGTCCACTCCCCCCTGCCGCAACCGCCGCAGGCTGGCAACGATATCCGGGCTGTGCAGCGCCGCGTGCTGAATGCCCGGGCCACCATGGGCATCCAAAAACTCCTGAATCTGAGAAGCGGCGCAGGTGGGTTCGTTGATGGCCCATTGGATCCCGGCTTCTGGATCCCCTACCACCACGCTTTCCAGGCCAGAGGTGTCGGTGTGGATGCTGTAACGGTACAGATGCCGCCAGCCCAGCACCTGGCCATACCAGTCGGCTGCCGCCTGCAGGGATCCCTGCTCCACGTTCAACACCACGTGATCCCAATGGGAGAACAGGCCTGCTTCCGCAGGGGTGACGTTGGAGGGGCCGGGGACGAGAGAATGCCGGATCCCGTAGGGGGTGTGGAGGCAGAGCGCCGCTGCTGCCGGGATCCATTCCACTGGGGCGCCTCGCCCCCGCAACAGCTCCGCCAAGGCCGGTAGCTCCTGCTCCCCCACCGCCAAAGCCACATCCACCACCCCCGGCGAATGCTGCTGCAAATGGCGATCCACCTCGTCCCCCGCCCGTGCCGGCTGAGACAGGCGCACGCGCAGGGATCCCTGCCGCAGATCCAGGGTGTTGCCGGCCTCGCTTTCCAGTCGGAAGCCCCAAACCCGACAAAAGTGTTCCCGCCAACGGGGCAGATCCCAAAGGTAGAAGTGCAGGTGATGGATCCCTTGGACAATTCGAATGGACTGGTTCATAGAAAGCGCACGGCTAACACGAACGCCAGGTGTTCTGGTGTTTTCCCGGCAACAGGTAACCGGGGCCGCCCTAACCCAGCATAGGCTGGCCCTTTGGCGAGGGAAAAGGTCAAAACCCTTTCCAGCAAACCCTTAAGACAACATTAAAAACACGCTTAAAAATGCGCCCACAAAAACATCTTCGCAGGGCAAAGGACTAAAATTGAAGTGGGCGAGGTGTATGGCCAACATCCAAAAAAAGAAACAGCAGAGTTGCTAAAAGCTCTCCCTCAAGTCAGTCACCAGGCCCTCTCTTTTGCAAAGATTGTTGTAGCTTTTGGCAGTTGCTGGGGCGCCGCCTTGCCCTATTGTCAGCCTATTGGCGGAGTTGTCAGGCGTCATAGTTGGGAGGATTGTTATGATAGCGAGCGCGCAGCGTTCTGTAGCTTTGTCTACAGAATCGAAGGCCGAAAAAAATACAGAACGCAAAGTATCTGATCAAGCAGTTGCGAGAGATTTTCTGCCGGGGCAGTGGCAGCGCTGCATCGATGTCCGAGATTTTATTCAGCGCAATTACACTCCCTACACCGGGGATGAAAGCTTTTTGGCGCCGGCCACCGAGCGCACCCAACGGCTGTGGGCCAAGGTTAAGGATTTGATGGCGCTGGAGCGGGAGCGGGGGGTTTTGGATGCCGACACCGACCTTCCTTCCAGCATCACCAGCCACCCGCCGGGCTATATCGACCGGGAGCTGGAGCAAATTGTAGGTCTGCAGACAGACAAGCCCCTGAAGCGGGCCATCCTGCCCTTTGGCGGCATCCGCCTGGTAGAGACGGCCCTCAAGGCCTACGGCTACGAGCTGGATCCAAAGGTTAAGGAGATCTTTACCAAATACCGCAAGACCCACAATGACGGGGTCTTCGACGCCTACACGGAGGAGATGCGCCGCTGCCGCCGCTCTGGCATCATCACCGGCTTGCCGGACGCCTATGGGCGGGGCCGCATCATCGGTGATTACCGGCGGGTACCTCTCTACGGGGTGGATCGGCTGATTGAAGACAAGGAGGCGCAAAAAGCCAGCCTCGACCTGGACACGATGGATGAAGAGACCATCCGCCTGCGGGAGGAGCTCTCAGAGCAGATCAAAGCCCTGCACGAGCTCAAGGAAATGGGGGCCAGCTACGGCTTTGACCTGGGCCGGCCAGCAACCAATGCCCGCGAGGCCATCCAGTGGCTGTACCTAGCCTACCTGGCAGCGGTCAAAGAGCAAAACGGCGCCGCCATGTCCCTGGGGCGGGTCTCCACGTTCCTAGACATCTACATCGAGCGGGATCTGCAGGCCGGGATCCTCACCGAAGAAGAGGCCCAGGAGCTCATTGACCACTTTGTCATGAAGCTGCGCATGGTCAGGTTTTTGCGCACGCCGGAGTACAACGAGCTTTTCAGCGGCGATCCCACCTGGGTAACTGAGTGCATTGGCGGCATGGGGCTGGATGGGCGACCTCTGGTCACCAAGACCAGCTTCCGCATGCTGCACACCCTCTACAACCTGGGGCCGGCGCCGGAGCCCAACCTAACGGTGCTCTGGTCGGAGCGGCTGCCGGAAGCCTTCAAGCGCTACTGCGCCAAGGTCTCCATCGAAACCAGCTCCATCCAGTACGAAAACGACGACCTGATGCGCCCCTACTGGGGGGATGACTACGGCATCGCCTGCTGCGTATCGGCCATGCGCATTGGCAAGCAGATGCAGTTTTTTGGGGCGCGGGTAAACCTGGCCAAGTGCCTACTCTATGCCATCAATGGCGGTCGGGATGAGATCTCCGGTGAGCAGGTGGCCCCGGCCTATGCCCCCATCACCTCTGAGGTGTTGGAGTACGACGAGGTGTGGCCGCGCCTGGTGCAGATGATGGCCTGGCTGGCCAAGACCTACGTCAACACCATGAACATCATCCACTACATGCACGACAAGTACTGCTACGAGCGCCT
>NZ_JANSJB010000036.1:4992-7692 GCF_047462355.1 Synechococcus sp. H55.9
CGGGTTGACCAGATTGCGGTGCAATTGGTGCAGACCTTCATGGCGGAGCTGCGCAAGCACAAAACCTACCGCAACGCCATTCCCACCCAGTCCATTCTCACCATCACCTCCAACGTGGTCTACGGCAAGAAAACCGGCAACACCCCCGATGGGCGGCGGGCTGGCGAGCCCTTTGCGCCGGGGGCCAACCCCATGCACGGCCGCGACACCAAGGGAGCGGTGGCGTCGCTGGCTTCCGTGGCCAAGCTGCCCTACGACGACGCGCTGGATGGCATCTCCAACACCTTCTCCATCGTGCCGGCGGCCCTGGGTCGCACGGCTGAGGAGCGGGTTGCCAACCTGGTGGGGCTGCTGGACGGCTACATGCGGGATGGCGGCTTTCACCTCAACGTGAATGTCCTCAACCGCGAGACCCTGCTGCAGGCCATGGAGCACCCAGAGCTCTACCCGCAGCTCACCATCCGGGTTTCCGGCTACGCGGTGAACTTCATCAAGCTTACCCGCGAGCAGCAACTGGATGTAATTAACCGCACCTTCCATCAACACTTCTAAACGAGGGGGCGGGGGATCCCGGAAGGCTGCCCCTAGCCGGGTGAAAGCAAAGGATCCCCCCTCCCCAAGCAAGGAGGTTCAATGAACTATAGCGTTGGGGATTTGGTTAGAGACTACGCGGCGGGACGGCGAGATTTCCAGGAGATCGAGCTGCCGCAGGCCGACCTACAAGGGATCCACCTAGCCGGTGCCGACCTGCGCTATGCCGATTTCAGCGGCGCCAACCTGGCAGGCGCCAACCTGCGGGGGTGCGATCTCAGCTTTGCCGATTGCAGCGGCGCCAACCTATCGGGAGCCGACCTGCGGGGATGTCTGCTTTTTGGCAGCAATTTCCGCGGTGCCCTCTTGGAAGGGGCTTTGCTGGATCACGCCGATTGCGATGCCTATACCCATTTCCCGGCGGGCTTTGATCCCAAAGCCCATCGCCTGCACAACCTCTCGGCGGAGGTCTCCCAGTAGGAGATCTTTCCACTGGTTTTCAACCGTTAAGAAAAACACAGTCTGGGTAAAGTCCAGATTTCATAAGGAAGAAAACCGTGATGTGCATAACATGGCCAGCAATTGGGAAGAAAACCTCAAGATTAGTTGATATTTTGCAAAAGCCATTGAGGATAGAAGTATGGATACCCCGCTCAACCCCTTGACGCCGATAACCGGCCGCATTCACTCGGTCGAGACCTGTGGCACGGTGGATGGGCCAGGGATCCGCTTTGTCATCTTCCTACAGGGCTGTCCTCTGCGCTGTCTGTACTGCCACAATCCCGACTGTCGGGATCCCAATGCCGGCCAGGTGGTGACGGTGGACTCCCTCATGGCGGAGATCCAGCGCTGCCGCAATTACTACCTCAAGGGTGGGGGAGTCACGGCCAGCGGGGGGGAACCGTTAATGCAACCCAACTTTGTGGCCGAGATTTTCCGCCGCTGCCACGAGCTGGACTTGCACACGGCTTTGGATACTTCTGGCTATGTGCAACTGGAAACGGCAAAGCCTTTGTTGGAGCATACTGATTTGGTGTTGCTCGATATCAAGTCCTATCTGCCGGAGCTCTATCGCAAAGTTACCGGCGTTTCGCTGCAGCCCACTCTCGATCTGGCTCGCTATTTGGATCAGATTCACAAGCCCACCTGGATTCGTTTTGTTCTCGTTCCTGGACTAACAGATCCTGAGGAAAACATCAAGGGCTTGGCTGAGTTTGTGGCCACTCTATCCAACGTGGAGCGGGTGGAGGTTTTGCCCTTTCACAAGATGGGGGAATACAAATGGCAGCAGTTGGGACTGCCCTACACCCTCAGCGATGTCCAGCCGCCCACCCCGGAACAGATCAACCACGCTTTGCAAATCTTTCGCGAGCGGGGATTGGTGGCGGTTTAATGGCTGCTAAGACTTAGTTTATTGCCGTAGCAACAGTAACAAAAACAGAGTCAATCCCCATTTGCATCAGCTTGATCCCAAAGTCATCTCTAAAATTCTTAGGCTGCCCCTAAAGTAGCGCTAGGTTGAACTTATAGGCTAGGAGCTGGTCAACTCTGGCAGATGGAAAAATAGAGGAGGGATCCCCAGTGGAAGTGCGCGTAACCTACCAGAATGGCGTTCAATTTCAAGCCGAAAGCCGCGGCCATCGCATCCTCAGCGATCAGCCCTTGGACAACCACGGCCAAGATCAGGGAATGACGCCGCCGGAGTGGTTTTTGGCCTCTTTGGGTGCTTGTGTTGGCTTTTATGCCGTCAAGTATCTGGAAGCGCGGCAGTTGGATCCTCGAGGGCTGGAAGTGGTTGTTACTGCAGATAAAGTTGAGCACCCCAGCCGCTTAGACAACATTTGCATTCGCGTTCAGACGGGGATCCCGCTCGACGAAAGGCAGCAAAAGGGTCTGGAAAAAGCTGTCGACGCTTGCATCATCCACAACACCCTCACCCATCCCCCAAAAATGACCACCGAGATCCAGGTTCCCGCACCTGTGGGCGCTTAGCCAGCCAGTGAGCCTATGGAGTTTTCCAGCAATTTCTAATGGTTGCCTCAACTTTTAACCCGTATGGATGTGATTTTGGAGGGATCCACCTATGCCTGTTACCAATCTCGAGGAACTGGAAGCTTTAATCCAACAGGTGAAAGCTGCCCAGGCTGAGTATGCCACCTTCACCCAGGA
>NZ_JANSJB010000036.1:7792-12557 GCF_047462355.1 Synechococcus sp. H55.9
TGGCCGTAGAGGAGACCGGCATGGGCATTGTGGAAGACAAGGTGATCAAAAATCACTTTGCCTCTGAATACATTTACAACAAGTACAAACACGAGAAAACCTGTGGCGTCATTGAGCGGGACGAGAGCTTTGGCTACGAGCGCATTGCCGAGCCGGTGGGGCTTTTGGCGGGCATTGTGCCGGTCACCAACCCCACTTCGACAACGATTTTCAAAGCCCTCATCACTCTGAAAACCCGCAACGCCATCATTTTTGCGCCTCACCCCCGCGCCAAACGATGCACCATCGCTGCAGCCAAAGTGGTCAAAGAGGCGGCTGAGGCGGCAGGCGCGCCTGTGGGCTTGATTGGCTGGATTGACGAGCCCACGATTGAGCTTTCTCAGGCTTTGATGCAGCATCCGGAGGTGAAATTGATCCTGGCCACCGGCGGCCCCGGCATGGTCAAGGCGGCCTATTCCTCCGGCCACCCCTCGCTGGGCGTGGGGGCGGGCAACACGCCGGCGGTCATCGACACCAGTGCCGACATTCCCATGGCCGTCAGTTCAATCTTGCTCAGCAAAACTTTTGACAACGGCATGATCTGCGCCTCGGAACAGGCGGTGATTGTGGTGGAGGCCGTTTATGAGCAGGTGAAGGCGGAATTTTGTCATCAAGGGGCCTACTTTTTGGATCCGGAACAAACGCAAGCGGTGCGCCGCATCCTCCTCAGGGATGGCCGTCTCAATCCAGCTATTGTCGGCCAATCGGTGCAGACCATTGCCGCTCTAGCCGGGATCCAGGTACCCGAAGGCACCAAGCTGCTGATTGGGGAAGTGGACAAGGTGGGGCCCGAAGAGCCGTTTTCCTACGAAAAATTGGCCCCTGTTTTGGCCTTCTACCGTGCCAAGGATTTCCACAGCGCCGTCGATGTTGCTGTCCAACTGGTCAATTTCGGTGGGCGGGGCCACACCTCTGTTTTGTATACCGATCCGGCCAACCAGGACGATATTGCCTACTTTGAGCATGCCCTCCAAACAGCACGGGTGCTGATCAACACCCCCTCTTCCCAGGGGGCGATTGGGGATCTCTACAACTTTAGGCTGGATCCCTCGTTAACTTTGGGCTGTGGCACGTGGGGGGGCAACTCGGTCTCCGACAATGTGGGGCCGCGCCACCTGCTCAACATTAAAACCGTGGCCTACCGGCGGGAAAATATGCTCTGGTTCCGGGTGCCGCCCAAGATCTACTTCAAGCCGGGATGTCTACCGGTGGCGCTGCGGGAGTTGGCCGGCAAAAAACGGGCTTTTTTGGTGACCGATAAGCCCCTCTTCGAGCTGGGTGTGCTGCAGCCGGTTACCCAGGTTTTGGACGAGCTGCACGTGAACTGGGATGTCTACCACGAGGTGGAGCCGGATCCCACCCTCAGCAACGTCAACCGCGGCCTGGAGCAGTTGCGCCAGTTTCAGCCGGATGTCATCATCGCCGTGGGCGGCGGATCCCCGATGGATGCGGCCAAGGTGATGTGGCTGATGTACGAGCAGCCCCAGGTGGAGTTTGAAGGCCTGGCAACGCGCTTTATGGACATCCGCAAGCGGGTCTACGAGCTGCCGCCGCTGGGGCAAAAAGCCCAACTGGTCTGCATCCCCACCACTTCCGGGACGGGATCCGAGGTAACGCCCTTTGCGGTGGTGACCGATGACCGGGTGGGGATCAAGTACCCCCTGGCCGACTACGCCCTCACCCCCAGCATGGCCATTGTCGATCCGGATCTCACCCTGAAGATGCCCAAGAAGCTGACGGCTTACGGCGGCATCGATGCCCTCACCCACGCCTTGGAAGCCTATGTCTCGGTGATGGCCAGCGAGTTTACCGACGGGCTGGCGCTGCAGGCAATTAAGCTGCTGATGACCTACCTGCCGCGGGCCTACGAGAAGGGAGCTGAGGATCCAGAAGCGCGGGAAAAAGTCCACTACGCCGCCACCCTTGCCGGCATGGCCTTTGCCAACGCCTTTTTGGGGGTGTGCCACTCCTTGGCCCACAAGCTGGGATCCACCTTCCACCTGCCCCACGGCCTGGCCAATGCCCTGATGATTACCCACGTCATCCGCTACAACGCCACCGACGCCCCCTTCAAGCAGGCCATCTTTCCCCAATACCGCTATCCCAACGCCAAGCACCGCTATGCCGAAATTGCCGATTACCTGCAGTTGGGCGGAGCCAATGATGATGAAAAGGTCATGCGCCTTATCGAGGCCATCGAGGAGCTGAAGCGGAAGCTGGGGATCCCGGCCAGCATTCGCGAGGCCCTCAGCGAGAGCGAGCAGGCCTTTTACGACCGTCTGGAAGCGATGGCGGAGCAGGCTTTTGATGACCAATGCACCGGCGCCAACCCCCGCTACCCCCTCATTCAGGATATGAAGGAGCTGTACGTCTTGGCCTATCGGGGCTGCCGGGTGGAGGCTGCCCTCTACCACCAGCCGGAGCCGGCTCTGGTTTAAGGTCGGCCTTCCTCCCCGCCAAAACGTACTTCTCCCTTCCCTCCTTGCAACGGCTATGGCTACGCTGCACCGCCCCGATCCCAGCCTGGACATCTGGAAGGCCAGATCCCACCCCTTAGATCCCATTTTTCTGCCCCGCTCGGTGGCGGTGGTGGGGGCAACAGAGCGCGAGGGCAGTGTGGGGCGCACGGTGCTCTGGAACCTGATCAGCCACCCCTTTGGCGGCACGGTCTACCCGGTCAACCCCAAGCGGCACCAGGTGTTGGGCATCCGGGCCTACGAGCGGCTCTCTGCTCTGCCGGAGCCGGTGGATCTGGCCATCATCGCCATCCCGGCAGCCGGGGTGCCGGCGGTTATCCAAGAATGCGTCGAGACCGGCGTCAAGGGGGCCATTGTCCTCTCGGCAGGCTTTAAGGAAATTGGCCCGGAGGGGCTGGAGCTGGAAAAGGCCATCCAAGAGGCTGCCCGCGGCAAGCTGCGCCTCATTGGTCCCAACTGCCTGGGGATCCAAAATCCCCACACCGGCCTCAATGCCACCTTTGCTGCCCAGATGGCCCGACCCGGCAACGTGGGGTTTATCAGCCAAAGCGGGGCGCTCTGCACCTCGATCCTGGACTGGAGCCTGCGGGAAAATGTCGGCTTTAGCGCCTTCATCTCCCTGGGATCCATGCTGGATGTGGGCTGGGGGGATCTCATCGACTATCTGGGCGAGGATCCCCATACCCACAGCATTGTCCTCTACATGGAGTCGATTGGGGACGCGCGGTCGTTTGTGTCGGCGGCCCGCGAGGTGGCGCTGAGCAAGCCGATTATTGTCATCAAGGCGGGGCGTACCCAGGCGGCGGCCCAGGCGGCAGCTTCCCACACGGGATCCCTCACCGGCAGCGACGCGGTTTTGGATGCAGCCTTCCGCCGCTGCGGTGTGCTGCGGGTGGATCACATCGAAGACCTCTTCGACATGGCGGAGGTGCTGGCCAAACAGCCCCGCCCGCAGGGCCCCCACCTCAGCATCCTCACCAATGCCGGCGGACCGGGGGTGCTGGCCACCGACACCCTCATCCGCGCCGGGGGATCCCTGGCCCAGCTCTCTCCCCAAACCCTGGAGCAGCTTAACTCCATCCTGCCGCCCCACTGGAGCCACGGCAATCCCATTGATATTTTGGGCGATGCCGGGCCGGAGCGCTTTGCCCAGGCGCTGGAGATCGTGCTGCGGGATCCCGCCAGCCAGGGCTGTTTGGTGATCCTCACCCCCCAGGCGATGACGGATCCCACCGCCACTGCTGCCAAGGTGGTGGAGACCTGGCGGCGCAGCGGCTCCCGGCAGCCCATCCTGGCCAGTTGGATGGGGGGAGACTTGGTGGATGCCGGCGAGCAGATCCTTAACCAAGCGGGGATCCCCACCTACCGCTATCCGGATCAGGCGGCACGGGTGTTCAGCTATCTGTGGCGCTTTAGCGACAACCTCAAGGCCCTCTACGAAACTCCCACTCTGCTCCCTGCAACAGCGGTCGAGCGCGAGAGGGTGCAACCCATCCTCGGCCAAGCCCGGCAGCAAGGTCGCCGGCTCTTAACCGAGGTCGAGTCCAAGGAGATCCTGGCCGCCTACGGGATCCCGGTGGTGCCCACGCGGGTGGCCAATAGCCCGGAAGCAGCGGTAGAGGCCGCCGCAGAAATGGGCTACCCGGTGGTGCTGAAGCTCTACTCCCATACCCTCACCCACAAGAGTGACGTGGGCGGCGTCCAGCTCAACCTGCCCGATGCCGAAGCGGTGCGGCGGGCCTTCGCCCAGATTCGCCGCAACGTCAGTGAGAAAGCAGGGCCAGAGCACTTCCAAGGGGTGACGGTGCAGCCGATGATCCGCACCGACGGCTACGAGCTGATCCTGGGCAGCAGCGAGGATCCCCAGTTTGGGCCGGTGTTGCTGTTTGGCAGCGGCGGCCAGTTGGTGGAGGTGTTCCAGGATCGCGCCATTGGCCTTCCCCCCCTCAACACCACCTTGGCGCGCCGCCTGATGGAGAATACCCTCATCTACAAGGCCCTCAAGGGGGTGCGGGGACGCCGAGCCGTCAATCTGGAAGCGCTGGAACAGCTCTTGGTGCGCTTCAGCCAACTGGTGGCCGAACAGCGGCAGATCCAAGAGATCGACATCAACCCCCTGCTGGCCTCGGGCGAGCAACTGCTGGCTTTGGATGCCCGCGTCATTTTGCGCTCGGAGCAAGAACCACCCGTGCCGTTGGCCATCCGCCCCTACCCCAGCCAGTACAGTTGGCCCTTCCGCGAGGGCATCA
>NZ_JANSJB010000036.1:12657-14849 GCF_047462355.1 Synechococcus sp. H55.9
GCTGGTGATCCAGTTTCACCGCCACGTCTCCGACTACAGCATCTACCTGCGCTACTTCCACCCCATCAAATACAGCGCCCGCATCGCCCACGAGCGCTTGGTTCGCATCTGCTTTAACGACTACGACCGCGAGATCGCCCTGGTGGCGGAAAAACAGGAGCCAGAAGCTACAATCCTCGGCATCAGCCGCCTCTCCAAAAAACACGGCCTTCCCGAAGAAGCCGAGTTTGCCCTGTTGGTGGCGGATCCCTACCAAAGACAGGGGATCGGCACGGAGCTGCTGACCCGCCTGATTCAGGTGGCCCGCTGCGAAGGGATCCGGCGCCTCACCGGCGAGGTGCTCAGCGAAAACGAGGGCATGCGCCGCCTCTGCAGGCGCTTGGGGTTCCAGTTGCTCCCCTCTTCAGAGGATCCCGGCCTCCTCAGGGCCACGCTGGATCTTGCTGCCGATGCGGCGCTTCCCACCCCCTGCCCTGCCTAGGGATCCCTGGCCCTAAAAACGGTTTGCCGACCGGCTTACCGTAGAATGTGAAGAGCGGCAGCCAGCCTCACGGGTTGCAAAGCCCTTCAGCTCCCCTCTCCCTTTGGGAGAGGGGCTGGGGGTGGTCGCGTGAGCGGCGCGGAGCGCTTGGGCAATTTCCCTTTGGGAGAGGGGCCGGGGGTGAGGGACACAGAAGTGGAGAAGTTTTTGGGGATAGGGGTGAACATGGAAGGGACAGCAGGGAACCCATTGGGGATCCCCTCACCTGTCGCGGTGGTCTGGTTTGGGAGAGTGGGGCGGTGGCTGGCGGTGGGATCCCTGCTCCTGGGACTTCTGCTGGGGCTGGGCGGCTGTGGGGTGGGATCCCAAGGGGAAGTGAGGATTCTCCTAGCTTCTTTTGCGGTGACCCGCGATGCCTACCGGCAGATCATCCCTGCCTTTGAGGCCCACTGGCTGGCCCAGACCGGCCAACAGGTGCGCGTAGAAAGCAGCTATGCCGGCTCGGCCACACAAGCGCGGGCGGTCATTGACGGGCTGGATGCCGATGTGGTGGCTCTGGCCCTGGGCCTGGATGTGGAGCGCATTGTGGCTGCCGGTCTCGTTCGACCGGACTGGGAAAGCCGCACGCCCAACCAAGGGATCGTTACCCGCTCGGTGGTGGTGATCGTCACGCGGCAGGGCAACCCCCACGCTATCCACTCTTGGCTGGACCTGGCCCGGCCTGGCTTGCAGGTGGTTACCGCCAACCCCAAAACCTCAGGGGGCGCCCGCTGGAACTTTTTGGCCCTCTGGAGTGCTGTCCCTGAACCTCAGGCCCTGGCCTTCACCACCCAGGTCTACAAAAATGTCCGCGTCCTGCCGCGGGACTCGCGGGAAGCCACCGATGTCTTTTTCCAAAAAGGGCAGGGGGATGCCCTGCTCACCTACGAACAGGAGGTGATCCTGGCCGGCCTGCGCGGCCAGCCCTTGCCCTACGTGGTGCCGGATCCCAACATTTCCATCGACAACCCCGTAGCCGTGGTGGATGCCACGGTGGAGCGAAAAGGAACCCGCGCCGTGGCCGAAGCCTTTGTGAACTACCTGTTTACTCCAGAAGCGCAGCGGGCCTTTGCCGAGGTGGGTTTCCGTCCGGTGGAGCCGACGGTGGCGCAAGAGTTTGCCCAGCGGTACCCTCCCATTGAGAAGCTGGTAACCGTTGCCGACCTGGGCGGCTGGGAAGCAATCCAAAACCGCTTCTTTGCCGATGGGGCTGTGTTTGACCGCATCCAAGCTGGGTTGTAGGGAGCCTCCCTTGTTTTGCATCCCCATTCAAGGTATCCTGGGAGCAGTATCAACGGTTTGTTGACAGGTTTACCGTAGATTAGAGGCTCCCTACCTCCTCAGGGATAGGCAGCGCCATCCGGCCAACCCTTAGCTAGGCAGAACCTATGGGCATCACCATTGCAGGGGTATCGAAGCGTTTTGGGCAGTTTCAGGCTCTCCACCCTACGGATCTCACCATTCCCACGGGATCCCTGGTTGCCCTGTTGGGGCCGTCGGGTTCCGGCAAATCTACCCTCTTGCGCCTGATTGCCGGCCTAGAAAAGCCGGACACGGGGCGGATTTTCCTCACCGGGCGGGATGCCACCCATGCCAGCGTCCAGGAGCGCAACGTCGGCTTTGTCTTCCAGCACTACGCCCTGTTCAAGCACATGACGGTGCGGCAGAACAT
>NZ_JANSJB010000036.1:14949-19160 GCF_047462355.1 Synechococcus sp. H55.9
GCCATGGAGGTAGCCGACCAGATCGTGGTCATGAACCAGGGGCGGATCGAACAGGTGGGATCCCCTGCCGAGATCTACGATCACCCGGCCACCCCCTTTGTCATGAGCTTCATCGGCCCGGTCAACGAGCTCTCTCCCCGCTCCCTGTTATCTTGCCAGCTTCCCGAGGCCCAGGCGGGCCCGCACCAGCTCTTCTTGCGCCCCCACGATGTGCAGATCGAGGTCAACCCCAATAGCAGCGGCGTCTCGGCTTGGGTCAAAGAGATCATCCACCTGGGGCGGGAGATCCAGGCGGAGCTGATTCTCAGCGATGGCGGATCCCTGTGGGCCCACCTCAGCCGCGAGCAATATGCCAGCCAGCCGCTGCAGGTGGGGCAGCAGGTCTATGTCCGCCCCAAGGTGGTCAAGGCCTTTCCCCTCAAAAAAAACGATAAGAAAACTGCCATGACCCCGCTGGCAATGGCGGGACGGAGTCCGATGTCGCTGGGAGCTTGAGGAAAGTTGCAGCAAGCCGGGTTTCAACTGTCTTGGCCGTGGCGGCTGAGCTTGGGCTATCTCTTCCTGATGTTGGCCTTGCCGCTGGCGGCCTTGATCGCCAAGTCCAGCAGCGTCGGCTGGGCGGAGTTCTGGCGGATCGCGACGGATCCGGTGGCCCTCTCCGCCTATGAGGTTACTTTTGTAACCGCGCTGCTGGCGGCTTTGGTTAACGGCGTAATGGGCACCCTGACGGCTTGGGTGTTGGTGCGCTACGCCTTCCCCGGCAAAAAGCTCCTCGAGGGGTTGATCGATCTGCCCTTTGCCCTGCCCACGGCTGTGGCCGGCCTCACCCTGGCAACCGTTTACAGCAGCAACGGCTGGATTGGATCCCTTTTGGCCCCCTTGGGGATCCGCATTGCCTTTACCCGGCTGGGGGTGGGGGTGGCGATGCTGTTTATCTCTTTTCCCTTTGTGGTGCGGACGGTACAGCCGGTGCTGCAGGAGCTGGAACGAGATGTGGAAGAGGCGGCCTGGAGCTTGGGCGCCTCCCGCTGGCAGACCTTCTGGCAGGTGGTGCTGCCCCAGATTTTGCCCGCCGTGTTGACCGGCGTGGCCCTAGGGTTTTCCCGCGCTGTGGGTGAATATGGCTCCATTGTTATCATCGCCTCTAGCATCCCCTTCCGGGATCTCATCGCGGCAGTGCTGGTGATCCAGCGGCTGGAACAGTACGACTATGCCGGGGCAACGGTGATCGGGACGGCGATGCTGGGGATCTCGTTCTTGTCGCTGGTGGTGATTAACCTTCTGCAAGCCTGGGGAAGTCGCCATGAAACCTGACGGGATAGCGGGTGTCCAACCGGAGCCATCGACAAACCCTTGGCTGTCGGGCCTGTTGATCGGCATTGTCGGGCTCTACATCGCCCTGCTGCTTGGGATCCCGGTGGTGAACATCTTTTATCAGGCGTTTCGAGAAGGGATCCCAGCTTTTCTCCAGCACCTGACCGAGCGGGAGCTGCTCAGCGCCCTCCGATTGACGGTGCTGACGGCGCTGGTTGTTGTTCCCCTCAATACTTTTTTTGGCCTCTGCGCCGCCTTGGCCTTGGCTCGCCGCCGTTTTCCGGGGCGGGCTTTGCTGCTCAGCTTGATCGATCTGCCCTTTTCCATTTCCCCGGTGGTGGCCGGCCTGATGCTGGTGCTCCTCTTTGGCCGTCAGGGTTGGCTGGGATCCTGGAACCTGCGGGTCATCTTTGCCTTTCCGGGCATTGTGCTGGCCACGGCTTTCATCACGCTCCCTTTTGTAGTGCGGGAGGTACTGCCGGTGTTGGAAGAGGCCGGCAGCGAGGAAGAAGAAGCCGCCAAAACCCTGGGGGCCAATTCCTGGCAGATCTTCTGGCGCATCACCCTACCCAACATCCGCTGGGGACTCCTGTACGGGGTCATCCTGACCAATGCCCGCGCCATGGGGGAGTTCGGCGCTGTCGCGGTGGTCTCTGGCAACATCATTGGCCGCACCCAGACCCTTCCCTTATTTGTGGAAGATGCCTACCGCAGCTATGCCACGGGCTCGGCCTATGCGGCGGCAGTGGTGCTCTCCTTGCTGGCGGTGGTAACCCTGGTGGCCAAGGAGCTGCTGGAGCGGGGATCCCCTTCCCGCCGCATCTTCTAGACATCTTTTGGGATCCTTGCAATCAACGCTCTAACCCCCCTCTCCCTGAGGGAGAGGGGCCGGGGGTGAGGGCAGCCATGACCGTCATCGGCTAGGGTGTGGCTTAGACAGACTCGGTGAGGATCTCGGGCAGACAAACCTGGGTGCCCCCCAGGCCGCAGTAGCCGCGTGGGTTTTTGGCCAGGTACTGCTGGTGGTAGTCTTCGGCGTAGTAGAACTCTGGGGCGTCCAGGATCTCAGTGGTGATTTGGCCGTAGCCGTGGGCGCTCAGAGCCTGCTGGTAGAGATCGCGGGTTTTTTCCGCCAGCTCCCGTTGTGCCGGGGAATAGACGTAGATGCCGGAGCGATACTGGGTGCCCACATCATTGCCCTGGCGCATCCCTTGGGTGGGATCGTGGTTTTCCCAAAACACCTTCAAAAGCTGCAGGTAGCTAATCTGGCTGGGATCGTAAACCACCCGCACCACCTCGTTGTGGCCAGTCAAACCGGTGCAAACCTCCTCATAGGTGGGGTTGGGGGTATACCCGCCAGCGTAGCCCACGGCAGTGGTGAACACCCCGGGCAACTGCCAAAACTTGCGCTCCGCTCCCCAAAAGCAGCCCATGCCGAACAGGGCCAGCTCCATGCCCTCGGGAAAAGGGGGCTTTAGGGGCGTGCCCTTGACGTAGTGCCGGTTAACGATTGCCATTGGCTCGGAGCGGCCCGGCAAAGCCTCTTCCGGCGTGGGCAAGGTCAGCTTCTTGCTCAGTTTGCCAAAACCAAAGAGCGCCATGGCGGTAGCCCGATACATTCGTTAACATCTACCAGCCTAGCGTAGATAGCCGCTCTTGTCTCGAGAAAAGATTGGCAAGGGAGCGGCCTGGGGATTTCAGACCGCCAGCTCCACAACCACAGGGGCATGGTCGCTGGGCTTTTGTAGCCGCCGCGGCTCGACGTCGATCCAGCAGGCAGTGACCTTGTCCTGGAGCGGGGGAGAAAGGTAGAGGTGGTCGATGCGCCAGCCGCGATTCTTCTGAAACCCTCCGGCCCGGTAGTCCCACCAGCTAAAATGTCCGGGATCCGGGTTAAACTTGCGAAAGGCATCCTCAAACCCCAAAGCCAGGATCTCCCGCAGGGCCTGCCGTTCTGGCTCCGAGGCCATGATTTCTCCGGCCTTTTGGGGATCGTAGATATCGCGGTCTTCCAGGGCAATGTTAAAGTCCCCACAGAGCAAGATGGGATCCCCTTGGCTGAGGGCAACGGCCAGGTAGTCCTTCAGCGTGGCCAGCCAGCGCAACTTGTAGGCGTACTTGTCGGATCCCACCGCCTCGCCGTTGGGCACGTAGAGGTTGAGAATGCGGATCCCGTGGTAGAGGGCACCGATCAGCCGCTTTTGCTCGTCCAGGTCTGCAGCCGCCGACAGCAGCGCGCCAAACCCCCGCTCCACCTTCTCCGGCACCTCCCGGCTAATTACGGCCACGCCGTTGTAGGACTTTTGCCCGTACACCTCCACATGAAAGCCTCGCTCCTCAAAGGGGGCGCGGGGAAAGTCCTCATCCACCACCTTGGTCTCCTGCAAGCAGAGCACATCCAGGGATCCCTGCTTGTCTAGCCAAGCCAAAACTTGCGGCAACCGGGTGCGAATGGAGTTGACATTCCAGGTGGCCACTTGCATAGCAGCAGGTTCCCAAGACAACGCTCAGGCCACCATTTTGGCCAAACCCAGGGGATGGATCCCCTGGGGCGAGACCGCGATCCGGTAGGGCAACACCTCGACCCCCGCCTGCAGCGCCTGGCGAAACAGATGGGCATAGCGGGGATCCCGTTCTGCGCCAGGGGCGAACTCGGTGCAATCGGCACGGTTGATCCAGTACAGCAGCAGAGCCCGCTGCCCTTGCCGGCGGATCTCAATCAAATCTTCCAGGTGTTTTTGCCCGCGAGTCGTCACCGTATCCGGGAAGAGGGCGCGGGATCCCACGGCCCAGGTGGTATTTTTAACCTCTAGGTAGGCCAAGCCAGAGTCTCCTATCAGCAGGAAGTCGATTTTGCTCCTGCCGCAGGTCACTTCCCGTTGCCAACGAGAAAACCC
>NZ_JANSJB010000036.1:19260-23503 GCF_047462355.1 Synechococcus sp. H55.9
CCTTCCACCTGGATCATCTCCCAGGTGTAGGCCAATTTGCGCTTGGGATCGGGGTGATGGGAGAGGTACACAGGTGCCCCTACCTGGCAAACCCCCGTCATCGGCCCGGTGTTGGGGCAGTGAGCGGTTACCTGTTGCCCATTTTCCAGCTCCACCTCGGCAAAGAAGCGCTTGTAGCGGCTGCGCAACACCCCTCTGTGCAGGGAGGTCGGGAAACGATAGGGCAGCGCCCCCTGTTGGCCTGTCATTCGCAAGAGCTCTCCGATAAGTATTTTTTCTTTAGGATTTTGGAAGTCTTCCAGGGGTGGGGTGTTTCCTGCGCTAGGGTAAATGACGTATCTCCCCGGCCAGGGCCTTTTTTTGCCGATGCCTTGTTCATATATCCTTTAATACCTTACCTTTTTCTATCCCTTTGCCAAAACCACTTGGAGAAGAAAAGCCGAATGTTGCGTCTTGACCCCGATCCCGGCTTTCAGCCTTCGGATCCGTTGCAGGACAACCGTGGTCGTGTGGCCATCTTCATCGACGGATCCAATCTGTTCTATGCCGCTCTGCAACTGGGCATTGAGATCGACTACACCCGCCTGCTGAAGACGCTAACCGGCCGTTCTCCCCTTCTGCGCTCCTTTTTCTACACCGGCGTCGATCGCAACAACGAAAAGCAGCAGGGGTTTTTGCTCTGGATGCGTCGCAACGGCTACCGCGTGGTTACCAAAGAGCTGACCCAACTGCCCGATGGATCCAAGCGGGCCAACCTAGATGTGGAAATTGCTGTGGACATGTTGTCGCTGGTGCGTTGGTACGAGACGGCAGTGCTGGTGAGCGGCGATGGGGATTTGGCCTACGCGGTCAATGCCGTCAGCTACCAAGGGGCACGGGTGGAGGTGGTCAGCTTGCGTTCCATGACCAGCGACCAACTGATCAACTTGGCAGATCGCTACATCGACCTAGAATCCCTCAAAGACCAAATTAAGAAGACCAATCGCCCCTCCTATCTGTACCGACCCGGGTTCACCACCGACGAGGAGGATGAGGGGTAATTTTTCTCTCACCCCCCACCCCAAAGGAGGGGGTTCAGCGAGATTGCAAAGTTGAAGGGATCCCCTGCAGCAGGTAAACGGGGTTAAGGGGGGCGAAGCGGGTGCCTTCTGCCAGGGCTGTGGAGCGGGAGATCTGGATGTGTTCTAGCCGCACCTGCCAGCCCTGCGAGCGCAGCCATTGCAGGGTTTCGCTGCAGGTTTCCAGGGTGGCAAAGTTGACCACCAAGATCCCCTCAGGCTGCAGGCGGGCCGCCACCACCGGCAGCAGATCGCGGATCCCTTTGCCGCCTCCCCCCAGCAACACCCGATCGGGATCCGGCAAGTCGGCCAGCACCTGGGGCGCTGCCCCGGGGATCACGTGCAGGTTCTCCAGGCCGAAGCGTTGGCGGTTGCGCCGGATGAGACAAATACCCATGGCGTTGCGCTCAACGGCATAGACCTGGAGCTGGGGGGAGAGGCGGGCGATCTCTACGGCCACGGAGCCGGTGCCGGCCCCGACATCCCACACCACTCCCTGCCGCGGCAATTGCAAGGCCCCCAGGGTGAGCAGGCGGATGGGTTGCTTGGTGATCAGGCCGGGCTGGTCGGGAAAGGTGTGGAACTGGTCGTCGGGGATCCCGACTAGGGGCCAGCGGCGGGGATCCGGTTCCGGGTCAACGCGGCGCAACACCACCAGATTGGGGCTGGGGAAAGCGGAGTTCTCACCTTCCTGCAGAGGCAGGATCTGCTCGTGGGGGGATCCCAGTTGGCTGCATACCCAGCCCTGGTAGCGCACCGGCAACCGCAGGTCGGCAATGAACTGGGCCAAGCTGGCTGGCGTGTGCTCTGGGTCGGTAAGCACCACAATCACAGGGGATCCCTGTTTGAGAGCGGGTTCCAACGGCTCCATTCCCCGCCCGTGCAGACTGAGAATGGTGGCCTCCTGCCAGGGGATCTGCAGGCGGTTGAGGGCCAACTGCACCGAGCTGACTTGGGGGTAAAAAGCCAGTTGCTCCGCCGGGAAATACTGGGTCAGCAGGCGCCCAATCCCAAAAAACAGGGGATCCCCGCTGGCCAATAAAACCAGGGATCCCTGTGCCAGCTCCTTTTGCAAAAGCGGGATCCAACTTTCCACCGATCCAGTAAGCCGGATCTGGCGAGCCGGATGGTCGGCAAAGTGCTGCAGCAGGCTGGGGGGCCCGGCCAGGGTTTGCGCTTGGGAGAGGGGGGGAATCGCCCAAGAGGCCACCGAGCCATCTCCAGCTACCCCTACGACCGCAAGCTGAGGCAACCGGCTCGCCATCTAGCGTTCGACAGGCGGGTGGTACTGGCGCATGTGGTTGAGAAAATCCAGGCGCAGCTCCGCTACTTCCCGCTGCATCTCCCGCATTTCCCGAATAAAGCCCAGATGAGCCTCGATCAGGCGGCCATCCCGCTCCCGAAATTGCTCCATCATCATGGCTTGCGCTTCCCTCAGCTCGGCAAACCCGGCCTGCATATCGCGGCGAGACTCCTGGATGGCCCTCTCCAGCTCATCTCCCCGCTCTTCGTTCTGGCGAATCCGCTCCTGGTTGTGCTGAATTAACGCCCGGATCTCCTGGATTTCGGTCTGGAGCTGGGCTTCGATGGCCTGCCGCTCGGCTCGCATTGCAGCCATCTGGGCCTCAAAGCGCTCGGCGGCCCGCTGCTGTTCGGCCCGGATCTCGGCGATCTCGGCGGAGAAACGCTCAGCGGCCCGCTGCTGCTCGGCTCGGATCTCGGCGATCTGGGCTGCAAAGGCCTGTCGCATTTCCGTCATCTGGGCCTCAAAGCGCTGGGCGGCCCGCTGCTGCTCAGCCCGCAGCTCTTGAAGCTGTTCTTGTTGGAGCTGAAGGTTGCGGATCAGCCACTCCTCTTGTTCGGGGGTCATGGGAAAGGTCTGAAGATGTCGTTCCAATTCTAGTCAGTTGGGAATGGGATCCCGGCGAGCGGCCAGCAGCAGAGCATTGACAATGGCAGCGGCCACCGGGGATCCGCCTTTGCGGCCCTCCACCCGAATCTGGGGGACATCCGTTTGTGCCAATGCCTGTTTGGCCTCCTCCACGGCCACAAAGCCCACCGGCACCCCGATCACCAGGCTGGGCCGGATCCGCTCTGCCCGAATCTCTTCCACCAGCGCCAGCAGCGCCGTGGGCGCATTGCCGACAACAAAGATGGCTTCCGGGTAGCGGCGGGCCACCTGGATCATCCCCTGGGCAGTGCGGGTTTGCCCTGCCGCGGGGGGGTCTTCCACCCAGTCCAAAGCGCAATAGAGCGGGATCCCCTGCGCCTCAAGGCCAGCTTGGATCCCGGCAGCCACCATCCTCACATCCACCACCACGGGCCTTTGCTGCCGCAGGGCCGCCAGCCCCACCTCGACCGCCGTGGGGCTAAACACAAAGCGATCCCGCAGCTCAAAATCGGCAGTGGCGTGGATGGCGCGGCGCACGATCTCGTAGGGGATCCCTTGCCACGGGTGGGGGCCGATCTCTTGGTCGATCTGGCGAAAGCTGGCCGCCGTAATGGGGTCTATCCAAGCTGTCTCATCCATCATCTCAGCCATCGTGGGATCCACAGGCGGAGCCATGGTTCGGCTAGGGTGGTTTCTACGTCCTGCTGACGCGAGCAGTCTTGTTCGGGGAAAGTCGCGCAGAACGTCCAGAAAAGCTGTGCTCAAAAGGGTTACCTGAGAGAGACGCCCCTTTAGTTCCACTCTAGACGCCCCGAAGCAGCCGCTAAGTTCGGTCTATGCTGGTGGAGATGGGCCTGTTGTTGTCACACGCTCCTCCCTTGCCTGAACCCAACTTTTCTCCCTCTGCTGCTGTCGGCGGGGCAAGCTCCCCTCCCCTCGCGCCGCCCCCCTCTTCGGTCGGCAACAGGGATCCCCTTGCCGTGCTCCCTCGCTATGGCCATTCCCAAACCTGGCTCTGGCGTGGCTGGTCTATCCATTTCACCTACACCCCCAGTCGCGCCCAAACCTCCAAGGGCCAGGTGAACTTGACGGCGGCTCCGGCCATCTTGATCCATGGCTTGGGAGCCTCGGTGGGCCATTGGCGCCATAACATTGTTCCCTTGGGATCCCAGCGCCCCGTCTATGCCCTTGACTTGCTGGGATTTGGGAAAAGCGCCAAGCCGGAGATCGCCTACAGCGTCGATCTGTGGGTGGAGCAGGTGTACGAGTTTTGGTATGCCCACATCCAACAGCC